>DATADI010000025.1:0-9927 GCA_036258615.1 Thermomonospora sp.
CGCAGGGCTTCAACATCGGCCTGAACCAGGGGCCGGTGGCGGGCGCGGGCATCGCCGCGCACCTGCACCAGCACGTAGTGCCGCGCTGGGGCGGCGACTCGAACTTCATGCCGGTCATCGGGCACACCAAGGTGCTGCCGCAGCTGCTGCGCGACACCCGCCAGCTGCTGGCCGACGCCTGGCCGGAGCCCGCGTGACCGCCGTCCTGCTGTTCGACGGCGACTGCGGGTTCTGCTCGGCCACCGTCCGGCTCATCGAGCGCCGGATCCCCACCACGGCGCGGCTGACGCCGTTCCAGCACGCCGACCTGGACGCGCTGGGCGTGACCGCCGACCGCGCCTCCCGCGAGGTCGTGTGGGTCGGCCCCGACGGCCGCCAGTACGGCGGCGCGCAGGCGGCGGCGCAGCTGCTCATGGACGCCGGTGGCCCGTGGCTCCCGCTCGGCGCGCTCCTGCGCGTCCCGCCGTTCCGGTGGGCCGCGCACGGCGTCTACCGGCTGATCGCGAACAACCGGTACCGCCTCCCCGGCGGCACCCCGGCCTGCGCCCTGCCCCCGGCGGACCGCTCCTAGCCGTCGGCCGCGACCAGGGCGCCCGGCTCCTCCTCGGGGGAGCGGTCGGCGCGCCGCCGCCGGAGCTCCGACAGCCGCTCCAGCGGCAGGAACGCCGACAGCCAGATCGCGTGCGGCAGGAAGTGGATCGTCATCAGCGCGTAGGTGACGACGTGGAAGCCCGCGAAGAACGCCACCCCCAGGTACAGCCACCGGCCCCGCGCCACCAGCAGCAACAGCGACCCGAACTCGGCGACCAGCGTGACCCACTGGCTGACCCGCAGCAGGGCGGGGTAGTCCACCAGCAGGCGGCCGGGAGGCGTGCCCCGCCGGTTGAGCGCCCACTGGAGCGTCGCGCCGTTGGGCCAGCCGGGGCCGCCGATCCGCATCTTCGCCCACGCCGACAGGAAGTACGCGCACACCGTCGCGATCTGGACGCACCGGACCGCCCATCCGGCGGCCTCGGAGCCCACCTGGTCGCGCAGCCGCGCCCGGCCCGCCGTCGGCAGCACGAACAACGCGACCACCAGGGCCAGGTGGTCGTGATCGACCTTGCCGTACGACATGCTGATGGTGACCCACCACAGGTACCCGATCGCGGCGGTGAACCCGGCGATCCTGGGCAGGCGCCCGGCGGCGGCCACCGCGCCCGCCGCGAGCGTGACGACGAGCAGCGCGTACATCGCGCCGGGGGTCGGGGCGGGCAGGTGCACCAGCCGCGCCAGCATGACCGGCTGGTACAACGACGCCGGGAGTTGCGCGTGCGCCAGGGTGCTGTTGGTCAGCAGCAGCATGTCGAACGGCAGGAACCCGTACGCCAGCAGGCGCAGCCAGGCGATGCGGGCCGCCGGGACCGGCGCGTACCACCAGCGCCCGAGCGGAGTCACCGGACCGTCCAGGTGACGCGGGTGAACTGCCGGGTGGACACGACCTTGCCCTTGTGCAGCGTCCGGATGCTCTTCACGATGTAGATCTTCGTCAGCCGGGGCCGGCCGGGATGCAGCCGCCGCTGCGCGTCCGCGATGCCCTGCAGCAGCGACGGGTCCCGGATCAGCCGATCCATCTGGCCCTCCACCTCGGCGCGCTTCAGCCCCGTGCCGACCGCGTCCATCGACAGCTTGACGTGCCGGCCGTCGGCGGTGTCGGCCTCCAGCCAGTGCGAGTGGATCTCGCCGCCGTCGTTCTTGACGGTGAACGCGAACTGGGTCATCGGCCCGAGCGGGAAGTGGTCGTCGGACCCGTAGGCGCTGGTCCAGCACAGCGCGGCGATGACGGCGGCGGCCGCCGCCGAGCGCCACAGCCGGGCGCGCGGGCCGAGCCGTCGAAGTTCCCCCTGCATGGGCGGGCGCCGTTCCCTCCCGATCGTCCCCGATGTCTGCCGTGTCTGTCGCCCGGTCACCCTACCGGTCGTGATCACGCCCCGGGGCGGGGTCCCGCGGAACGGCCGTGGGGGACGGCGCCCGCCTCCCGGGCTAGTCCTCCCCGGCCGCGGCGACCTTGGCGGCCAGCTGGGCGGGCAGCGGCTCGTACCGCAGGAAGGCGCGGCTGAAGGTGCCGGTGCCCTGGGACATCGAGCGCAGGTCGATGGCGTACCGGGTGATCTCCAGCTGCGGGACCTCGGCCTTGATCATGGTGCGCCCGCCGGGCACGCTCTCGGAGCCGAGCACCCGGCCGCGCCGCGCGGACAGGTCCGACATGACCGCGCCGACGTAGTCGTCGGGCACCAGCACGCCGATCTCGTCCACCGGCTCCAGCAGCAGCACCGGCACCTTGCTCGCGGCGTCCTTGAGGGCCAGCGCGCCGGCGGTCTGGAACGCCATGTCGGAGGAGTCCACCGAGTGGGCCTTGCCGTCGTAGAGCCGGACGCGGATGTCGACCACCGGGTACCCGGCGGTGACGCCGCGGCCCATCTGGGTCCGCACGCCCTTCTCCACCGACGGGATGAACTGCCGGGGGATCACCCCGCCGACGATCTTGTCGACGAACTCGAAGCCCTCGCCGGAGCCCAGCGGCTCCACCTCGATGTGACAGATCGCGTACTGGCCGTGGCCGCCGCTCTGCTTGACGTGACGGCCCAGGCCCTGCGCCCGCCCGCCGAACGTCTCGCGCAGCGGCACCCGCAGCGGCACCGTCTCCACCTCGACGCCGTAGCGGGACGACAGGCGGTCCAGCAGCACGTCGGCGTGCGCCTCGCCCATGCACCACAGCACGAGCTGGCGGGTCTCGGAGTTGTTCTCCAGCCGCAGCGTCGGGTCCTCGGCCACCAGCCGGGACAGCGCCTGGCTGAGCTTGTCCTCGTCGGCCTTGGACTTGGCGCGGATCGCCGTCGGCAGCAGCGGGTCGGGCATCTGCCAGGACGCCATGAGCAGCGGGCGGTCCTTGGCGGAGATGGTGTCGCCGGTCTCGGCGTGCGCGAGCTTGCCCACCGCGCAGATGTCCCCGGCGACGCACCGCGAGACCGTCCGCTGTGTCTTGCCCAGCGGGGAGGTCAGCGCCCCGACCCGCTCGTCCACGTCGTGGTCCTCGTGGCCCCGGTCGGCCAGGCCGTGCCCGGAGACGTGCACCATCATGTCGGGCAGCAACGTCCCGGAGAACACCCGCACCAGCGAGATCCGGCCGACGTACGGGTCGGAGGTGGTCTTGACGACCTCGGCGACCAGCGGCCCGTCCGGATCGCAGGCGACCCGCCCGACCGGCCGGCCGTCCACCGTGGTCACCGGAGGGACGCCGTGCTCCAGCGGCGAGGGGAACGCCTGGGTGATGACCTGGAGCAGCTCGGCCATCCCGACCACCGGCCCGGGATGGTCGCCGTGCGGCACCGACGTGGCCAGCACCGGGTAGAACCCGCCGCGCGCGACGGCCTTCTCCAGGTCGTCGATGAGCGACTTGACGTCCAGCTCCTCGCCCGCGAGGTACCGGTCCATCAGGCCCTCGTCCTCGCTCTCCTGGATGATGCCCTCGATCAGGCTCGCGCGCTGCTCCTCGATCCGGTCCAGGTAGGCCGGGTCGGGCTCGCACTCCACGCGCTCGCCGGTGGCGTAGTCGAAGCACTGCCGCGTCAGCAGGCCGTACAGCCGGTCCCCGGCGGGGAAGTAGCAGGGCAGCACGCCCTCGCCGAACGCCTCCTGGCAGGCGGCCACCACCTCGTCGAAGTCGCCCCGCTGCTGGTCGATCTTGGTGATCACCACGGCGCGCGGCATGCCGACCGAGGCGCACTCCTCCCACAGCATCCGGGTGACGCCGTCGACGCCGTCCACCGCCGACACCACGAACAGCGCCGCGTCCGCGGCGCGCAGCCCGGCCCGCAGGTCGCCGACGAAGTCGGCGTAGCCCGGGGTGTCGAGCAGGTTGACCTTGACGTTGCCGTGCACCAGCGGGGCCAGGGTCAGGTTCACCGAGCGGTGCTGGCGGACCTCGACCTCGTCGTGGTCGCTGACCGTCGAGCCGTCCTCGACGCGACCGGACCGCTGGATCGTACCGGTCGCAGCGAGCAGCGCCTCGACGAGCGTGGTCTTGCCCGCTCCCGAATGGCCGACCAGCACCACGTTGCGGATGGTCTCCGGCCGGTCGGCCTCCGGTGCCCTGCCCGCGGCTCCCGGGTGCCCGCTGCGCTCCGCCTTCCTGTCGGTCATGGCTTCCTCCCTCGACGGCGGGTCCGCCTGGGGCCCGCGCGGCTCCGGGCCCGGTCCGCGGCGGGATCGGGCCGCTCACGTGCCGGATGCGGCGCCGAGGGGTGACCGGCGTCACACCCGTTGAACCACAATTTCCCGACCGCGGGCCGAACACAAGAGGGCCGGACCGGAAACAACCGGGTTGTGGCGGATTGTTCGGCGCGTCGCGCGGCCCCGGGTGATCCCGGCCGTCCGGCCCACCGGCGCGTCTGCCACTACGATGGGGCGCCCCGCGGTCTTCGGGCCCGGAGCCCCTCGACACAGGAGACGATCGGACGGCGATGCTCAACAAACTGCGACCCGCACTGGGGCGGGTCCTGACGCCGATCGGCCAGGCCGTGGCGCGCACCGGAGTGTCGCCGAACACCATCACCGTGATCGGCACGGTCGGCGTCGTGGCCGGCGCGCTCGGCCTCTTCCCCCAGGGCGAGTTCTTCTGGGGAACCGTGGTCATCACCGCGTTCGTGCTGTTCGACATGCTCGACGGCGCGGTCGCCCGGGTGACCGGCCGGATCAGCCGCTGGGGCGCGTTCCTGGACTCCACCATGGACCGGGTGGCCGACGCGGCGATCTTCGCGGGGCTGGCCGCCGGGCTGATCGAGCAGGACCAGCGCCCGCTGTCGTTCGTGGCGCTGTACTGCCTGGTCGCCGGGGTCGTGGTCTCCTATGCCAAGGCCCGCGCCGAGGGCCTGGGCTACACCTGCGACGTCGGCATCGCCGAACGCTCCGAACGGCTCATCATCGCCCTGGTCGCCGCCGGGCTCGACGGCCTCGGCGTGCCGTTCGTGCTCGCCGCCGCGCTGTGGGCGCTGGCCGCCCTGAGCACCTTCACCGTGGGCCAGCGGTTCGCGACCGTCCGCCGCCAGGCCCTCGCCGACGCCCCGCCGCCGCGCGTCCCGGAGCCGCGCCTATGACCGTCCCCGCCGCCGACCGGCTCCGGGACGAGGCCGTCGACGCCGCCTACGCCCTGGGCTGGACGGTCGTCCGCAAGATGCCCGAACGCGCGGCGCGGCTGCTGTTCACCGCCCTCGCCGACCGGACCTGGCAGCGCCACGGCGGGGGAGTGCGGCAACTGGAGAAGAACCTGTGCCGCGTGCTCGGCAAGGACGCCGTCGACGACGAGGTCCGCCTCCTCAGCAAACGGGTGATGCGCTCCTACATGCGCTACTGGATGGAGGTCTTCCGGCTTCCCGAGATCAGCCGCGAGCGGATCCTGTCCGACATGAACGTCAGCGGCCAGGAGAAGCTCTTCGCGACCCTCGACTCCGGCCGCGGCGCCATCCTCGCCCTGCCCCACATGGGCAACTACGAACAGGCCGGGGCCTGGGTCGCGCTCAACGGCCGCAGCTTCACCACCGTGGCCGAACGGCTACGCCCGGAGTCCCTGTTCGACCGTTTCGTGGCCTTTCGTGAGAGCCTGGGCATGGAGGTGCTGGCCCTCGGCGACGGCACCGGCGCGACCGTCTTCGGCACCCTGGCCCGGCGGCTGCGCGCGGGCGGCCTGGTCGCCCTGGTCGCCGACCGCGACCTGACCGCGAGCGGGGTGGAGGTGGACTTCTTCGGCAGACCGGCGCGGCTGCCCGGCGGGCCCGCCGCGCTGGCCGCGCAGACCGGCGCCGCCCTGTTCCCGGTGATCCTGTGGTACGAGGGCCGCAGGTGGGGCGCGCGCGTCCACGACGAGATCCCCGTGCCGGACCTGCCCGACCGCAAGGAGCGGATCCGCGCGATGACCCAGGACCTCGCCCTGGTCTTCCAGCGGGGCATCGCCGAACACCCGGAGGACTGGCACATGCTGCAACGCGTCTGGGTGGAGGACCTGTCGTGAAGGTCGGCATCGTCTGCCCCTACGACTGGGACGTCCCCGGCGGCGTCAAACAGCACATCCAGGACCTCGCCGAGGCGCTGATCGCCGCCGGGCACCAGGTCTCGGTGCTCACCCCGGCCGACGACGACACCCCGCTGCCGCACTACGTGGTGGCCGCCGGGCGCGCCGTCCCGGTGCCCTACAACGGGTCGGTGGCGCGGCTGGCGTTCGGGTTCCTGTCGGCGAGCCGCGTGCGGCGCTGGATCCGCGAGGGCGGCTTCGACGTGCTGCACGTCCACGAGCCCGCCGCCCCCTCCCTGGGCATCCTGGCCTGCTGGGCGGCCGACGGGCCGATCGTCGGCACGTTCCACGCCTCCTACGAGCGGTCCCGCGTGGTGTCGGTCACCGCCCCGATCCTGCAGAGCGCCCTGGAGAAGATCACCGGCCGCATCGCGGTGTCGGAGGCCGCCCGCAAGACCCTGGTGGAGCACCTCGGCGGCGACGCCGTCCTGATCCCCAACGGGGTGGCCACCGAGAAGTACGCCATGGCCGCCCCGCTGCCCGGCTGGCCCGGCCGCGGCGACGGCGCCGAACCCCGCCCCGGCGGCGGCACCCTCGGCTTCCTGGGCCGCATGGACGAGCCCCGCAAGGGCCTGCAGGTGCTGCTGCGCGCCTTCGAGATCCTCGCCCGCCGCCGCCCCGAGCTGCGGCTGCTGGTCGCCGGGCCCGGCGACGCCGACGACGTGCTGGCGAAGGTCCCCCCGGACCTGCGCGACCGGGTGGTGCTGCTCGGCCTGGTCAGCGACGAGGACAAGATCCGCGCCTACCACTCGGTGGACGTGTTCGTGGCGCCCAACCTCGGCGGGGAGAGCTTCGGCATCGTGCTCGCCGAGGCCATGTCGGCGGGGGCCCCCATCCTGGCCAGCGACATCGAGGCGTTCCGGCGGGTGCTGCTGGACGGCCGAGCCGGGGAGCTGTTCCCGGTCGGCGACCACGAGGCCCTGGCCGAGGCCGCCGCCGAGCTGCTGGACGACCCGGCCCGCCGCAAGCTGCTGTCGGCCGAGGCCCGCGCCGCGGTGCGCCGCTACGACTGGTCCACCGTGGCGCGCGACGTGGTCCGCGTGTACGAGACCGTCGCCGTGGACGGCGGACGGGTCGTCGAGTCCGGGGCCACCGCCTGATGAACCTCGACCCCGTGCTGGACATCCTGTTCTGGGTCGCCGCCGTCTTCCTCGTCGCGGTGTACGTCTCGTGGCGGGCGACCCGCCTGGACCGGCTGCACGTCCGGGTGGAGACCGCCCGCGCCGCGCTGGACGCCGCCCTGGTACGCCGCGCCGCCGTGGCCCTGGAGCTGGCCGCCTCCCGGGTGCTCGACCCCGCCACCAGCCTGGTGCTGGCCACCGCCGCGCACGAGGCCCGCACCGCCGACGCCGACGGCCGCGAGTTCGCCGAGAGCGATCTGTCGCGGGCCCTGCGCGCCGTGGTGGACCAGCCGGGCTTCCGCGCCACGCTCGCCACCCACGGCGACGGCACCTCCCTGCTGGACGAGCTGGAGGCCGCCGCCCAGAAGGTCTCCTTCGCCCGCCGCTTCTACAACGACGCCGTCTCGGCCACCCGCATCGCCCGCCGCAAGCTGCTGGTGCGCGCCATCCCCCTGGCCGGGCGCGCCCCGGTCCCGGACTTCTTCGAGATCGACGACGTCCCGCCCCGGTTCTGACGTGGGAGGAGTCCGGCGGTTCGGTTAGTCTCGGGCGCGTTCGCAGCAAACACGGGGAAAGGGCTGGATGTGCGATCCGCGACGAGGCGGGCGGTGGCCGCGCTGGGGGTGGCCGCGCTGGGGGCGGGCCTGACCGCCTGCTCCGACGACGATCCCGCGCCGCGGGCCTCCGCCGCGACCCGCCCCCCGGCCCCCGCCGCGTCGGGACCCGCCTACCACCCGTTCAACGGCGGCACCAAGGGGCTGGACAACCCGGTGCTGGCCGTCAAGATCGAGAACACCCGCCCGGCGCTGCCGCAGTCCGGGGTCCGCTCGGCCGACATCGTCTACGTCGAGCAGGTCGAGGGCGGCGAGACCCGGCTGATGGCGATCTTCTCCTCCACGCTGCCCAAGCGGCTCGGCCCGGTGCGCAGCGCCCGCGTGTCCGACCTGGAGATCCTGCGGCAGTACGGGCGGCCCGCGTTCGCCTTCTCCGGGGTCAACCCCGAGTTCAAGCCGGTGATCCGGCAGGCCCCGATCTTCGAGGTCTCCCAGGAGACCGGCGGGTCGGCCTACTACCGCTGGGGCCCCAAGCCCATCCCGTACAACCTGTACGCCTCACCGAAGTCGCTGCTCAAGCGGGCGCCCAAGGCCGACCGGCCGCGCGACATCGGCTTCCGGTTCGGGCCCGCCCCCGCGGGCGGGCGGCCCACCAAGAGCTACACCGCCCGCTGGGCCGCCGCGACCATGGGCTTCACCTGGTCGGCCAAGGAGAAGCGCTGGCTGTCCACCCACGGCGGCCGGACCAACACCGCCGCCGAGGGCGGCGTGCTCGGCGGCTCGACCATCGTGATCCAGCGCGTCAGGACCACCCGCTCGCAGTACCGGGACGTCCTCGGCGCCTACACGCCCATCGTGCACACCGTCGGCAAGGGCTCGGCGCTCGTGCTCCGCGACGGCAAGACCTACGACGCCCGCTGGACGAGGCCCTCCGCCGCCACCGGCACCACCTTCACCACCACCGACGGCAGGCCGATGCCGTTCGCCCCCGGGCAGGTCTGGATCGTCCTGGTCAACGACGGCAAGCCGTTCATCCCCTAGCCCCGCGGCCTGACACACTGGCGCGTCCGGCGAGAGCCACCTGACACTGTGGCGGGTCGTTCGCGGCGACGCGCAGGCCATACCATGGAAAACGCCACAGTCGTCCGTTTCGTGAGGTAATCCGTGTCCACTGCCAGTTCCGCCCCCGCCGCGTCCACCGGGGAGCCCACCGCCTCGTCCGCCCCCGCCACCGGGACCGCCCGGGTCAAGCGCGGCATGGCCGAGATGCTCAAGGGCGGCGTGATCATGGACGTGGTCACGCCCGACCAGGCGAAGATCGCCGAGGACGCCGGCGCGGTCGCCGTGATGGCCCTGGAGCGGGTGCCCGCCGACATCCGCGCCGAGGGCGGGGTGTCCCGGATGAGCGACCCCGACATGATCGAGGGCATCATCGACGCCGTGTCGATCCCGGTGATGGCCAAGGCCCGCATCGGCCACTTCGTCGAGGCCCAGGTGCTCCAGTCGCTCGGCGTCGACTACATCGACGAGTCCGAGGTGCTCACCCCGGCCGACTACGCCAACCACATCGACAAGTGGGCGTTCACCGTGCCGTTCGTGTGCGGGGCCACCAACCTCGGCGAGGCGCTGCGCCGCATCACCGAGGGCGCCGCCATGATCCGCTCCAAGGGCGAGGCGGGCACCGGCGACGTCTCCAACGCCACCACCCACATGCGGCAGCTGCGCGCCGAGATCAAGCGGCTGTCCTCGCTGCCCGCCGACGAGCTGTACGTGGCCGCCAAGGAGCTGCAGGCCCCGTACGAGCTGGTCAAGGAGGTCGCCGAGACCGGGAAGCTGCCCGTGGTGCTGTTCACCGCCGGCGGCATCGCCACCCCGGCCGACGCCGCCATGATGATGCAGCTCGGCGCCGAGGGCGTGTTCGTCGGCTCCGGCATCTTCAAGTCCGGCAACCCGGCCCAGCGCGCCGAGGCCATCGTCAAGGCCACCACCTTCTACGACGACCCCGACGTGATCGCCAAGGTGTCGCGGGGCCTGGGCGAGCCCATGGTCGGCATCAACGTCGCCTCCCTGGGCGACGACCAGAAGTTCGCCGGCCGCGGCTGGTGAGACAGTGGCGGCGCCGTCCATCGCCTCCGCTCGATGACCG
>DATADI010000026.1:0-5887 GCA_036258615.1 Thermomonospora sp.
GGTCACGATGAGCCGGTGCGCCACCACCGGCACCGCCAGGGCCTTGACGTCCTCGGGCACCAGGTAGGAACGGCCCGCCGCCGCGGCCCGCACGCGCGCGGCCCGCAGCAGCGCCAGGCCGGCGCGGGGGCTGGCGCCCAGCCGGACGTCCTGGTGGGTACGGGTCGCCGCGACCACCCGCACCAGGTAGTCGTACAGCGGCGGCGCCACGTGCAGCCGCCCGGCGAAGTCGATCATCCGGGCGACGTCGTCGCGGGAGGCGACCGCCGGGAGCCGGTCCAGCGCCACCCCGCTCGGCGTCCCGGCCAGCACCGCGATCTCCGACTGGTGGTCGGGGTAGCCCATCGAGATCCGCATCAGGAACCGGTCGAGCTGGGCCTCCGGCAGCGGATACGTCCCGTCCATGTCCACCGGGTTCTGCGTGGCGATCACCATGAACGGGCGGGGCACCGGGTGCGGGGTGCCCTCCACCGTGACCCGCCGTTCCTCCATGACCTCCAGCAGCGCCGACTGGGTCTTGGGCGAGCCCCGGTTGATCTCGTCGGCCACCACCAGGTTGGCGAACACCGGCCCCGGGTGGAACTCGAACGCCCCGCCGCCCTGGTTGAAGATCGACACCCCGGTGATGTCGCTGGGCAGCAGGTCGGGGGTGAACTGGATCCGGGCCCACCGGGCGTCCACCGAGGCCGACAGGGCGCGCGCCAGGGTGGTCTTGCCGACCCCCGGCACGTCCTCCACCAGCAGGTGCCCCTCGCTCAGCAGGCACACCAACGCCAGTTCGACCTTCTCGCGCTTGCCGCGGATGACGCGTTCCACGCTGCCCGCCAGCGTCGCGAACATCTGCGCGAACCGCGCGACCAGCGCCTCCGCGGTGCCCTGGCTCTCCGTCATCGGCTCCCCCGGCCGTTCAGTCGTCGCATTGGTAGACGTCACCGCCGGGCGTGCGCGGCCCGGTCATCAGCGTGACGCTCAGGTACGCGGTCCCGCCGTTCCACTCGATGCGGTTCCAGACGTTGCTGGTCTCGCCGGTCTCGTCCTCGGTCACCGTGTCGCCGTACGTCTGGCAGATCATGGTGAGGTCGCGGTACTGCCCCTTCGGGATCCGGCCGACCTCTCCCTGCTTCTTGGGCTCCGGGCGGATCAGCGTGTCGGTCTGGTTGTTGTTGGCGTTCCGCAGCACGTGCCGCTTGTACGTCAGGTCGGCGGTGACGGTGGCGGACGACCGTGCGGTGCCCGCCGCGTTGTGCGCGGTCACGGTGAAGGTGTGCTGCTTGTTGTTGGTCAGCCCGGTCGCCGTGTACGTCGTCTCCCTGACGTCCGCCTGCCCGTTGGGACCCTTGACGGTGTACGTGACGTCGAAGCCGGAGCCCTGCCAGGTCAGCTTCGCCTCGTGGTTCATGGGCTGGGCGGTCAGGCCGGTGGGGCTGGCGGGGGCCTTGCAGGGGCGCGTGGTGGTGGGCCCGGAAGCGGCCTGGCCGCCCCGGGTGAAGCGGGCGACGACCTTGTAGGTGTACTCCACGTCGCAGTCCAGGCCCGTCACGGTGAACGCGAGGCTGCGGGCATCCGGGGCGATCCGCGACGGGGCGGCGTTGCGCACCGGCGCGCCGTGCCCGTCCACCAGCACGTACTCCTTGACGCCGGTGGTGTCACCGGACCTGGAGAAGGTCACGCGCACCTGGCCGTTGTCGCCGACGGACTGCACCGCCGTCGGCGCTCCCGGCTCCTCGCAAGCCTGGGTCGGTGGCGTCATGGCGAACGCGCCGTCCGTGACGCGCCGGGTCCTCGGGTCGGCGTACCGGACGGTGACGCGATACGTGTAGTCCACTCCGCACCGCAGGTTCGGCACGGTGAACCGCAGGCCGGACGCGGCGTTCGGCAGCTCGCCGGGGATCGCCCCGGGGACGGGGCGCCCGGCGGCGTCGCGCAACGCGTAGCCCGTCGGGGTGACCCTGCTGCGCGCCGGAGGCCGGAACGTGACGGTGATGGTCCCCTGGGAGCCGACCGCCCGGACGTCCCGGGGGGCGCCCGGCGCGTCGTCGCGGGGCCTGGGCGGGGGACTTCGGTCATCGCCCCGGGGCGGGCCCTGCGTGGGCAGCGGGCG
Organism: Thermomonospora sp.; assembly: GCA_036258615.1. Classification (GTDB taxonomy): domain Bacteria; phylum Actinomycetota; class Actinomycetes; order Streptosporangiales; family Streptosporangiaceae; genus Thermomonospora. The sequence goes on from DATADI010000026.1 coordinate 2,102, forward strand.
TCGCTTGTCGCCGCCGGGCACCTGCGGGTCGTACTTGCGGATGCGCTTGAGGGTGCCCTTCTGGTCCACCGACAGGGCGTTCTCCCCGTCGGGGTCGTTGACCCACAGCATCCCGTCCTTGACGAAGACCTCCAGCGGCCCCGGCTTCCCGGTCACCGGGAGCCGCGCCTCGAACGAGCCCGTGGACGAGTGGTAGACGACCAGCGCCCCCACCGTCTCGTCCGGGATGTAGACGCGCGGGCCGAGCATCTGCGGGACCCCGAAGTCGTGCCGCGCCATCGTCAGCGCGACCGACCTGAGGGCGCCGGTGCCGGTGTCCAGCAGCACCAGGGACCCCTGGCCGCCCAGCATCGGGACGACCTGCCCGTCGGTGACCGAGGGTGCCTGCACGCCGCCGCGCCCGGCCCGGGTGACGGTGGACGGCAGCGCCACCTTCTGCAGGCCCTCGGGCTTGATGATGGTGGCGGTCGCGTCGGTGGAGTTCGCGACGACGGGCACCCCGGCGGCGATCGACAGCGCCAGCCGGTCCCCGGGCCTGCCGACCGTGACGGCCGGTTCGGGCCGCCCGGCGTGGATCGGGACCGCCTGCCCGGTCTGCGGGGTCGGCACCCACAGCCGCCCCCGCCCGTCGACGCCCGCCTGCCCCAGCGGCGGGGTCAGCGCGGCGGGCGCCCCGACGGCCGACAGGGTGACCGGGTCGATCCGCTGCACCGTGCCCTTGACCGAGTCGACCGTGTAGGCCACCCCGGGCCCGACGACGACCTGCACGCCCACCGCGAACCGCCGGCTCTGCGACACCCGCAGCTGGGACGGGTCGAGCCTGCTGACCACGCCGGTGACCTCGTCGACCAGCAGGACCACGCCGCCGTCCTGGACGACCCGGATGCGGTGGCCCCGCATCCCGGCGATCAGGTCGGCCCGGCCGTCGATCTTCCCGGCGAGCCCGTTGGCGTGCACCACCGTGCCCTTGCGGGAGGCGCTCAGCCAGGCCCCGATGTCCGACAGCTCGTACTTCGCGCCGGCCACGCCGACGCCGTACACCACGGCCGCCACGCACAGCACGCCGACGAGCCCCAGCGCGACCTGGCCGGTCAGCCGGTCGCGTCCGAGGGCCCGCCGCAGGAACCCGGCCGGGCCGGGACGCCGCTCCCCGCTCAATCCCCGTCATCCTTCCGTCGCGCCGGCCGCCGCCGGGGGCGCCCGGTCAGGGCCGGACCTGCGCGGTCCCGGCGCGAGGGTCACCGTATTGCGTTACGAGTCACACAAAATAACGACCCGAGCACGTGATCACTCAGGGAACGCTCTGACTGACCGGGCGGTACGACCGGTTCCACCGCGACGTGGATGTGACCGGCTTCACATCGGAAGGCGGCGGGGGCGTCCGGCCGTGCCGTCCCGTTCGAACACGCGGTCCGTCCGCAACGTCCTAGTCTGGGGCGACGGTGACGAGGATCCAGAGGTGGACGTGGACGCAGCAGGCATCGGCGAACTGTGGGACCGCCTGACCGGCACGCAGCCGGACCCGCCGTGGTGGCTGGTGATCCTCGCCGGGCTGGTCGCGCTGGGCGCCGTCGTCCACGGGCCCACCTGGCGGGTCGCGCGCAACGTCGTCACCATCGCGCACGAGGGCGGCCACGCGCTGACGGCGCTGCTGACCGGCCGCCGCCTCGACGGCATCAAGCTGCACTCCGACACCTCCGGGGTGACCGTCTCCCGGGGCCGCCCGGACGGCCCCGGCATGGTGTTCACCGCCCTGGCCGGGTACCTCACCCCGCCGGTGCTGGGCCTGGTGTTCGCGGCGCTGCTGAGCCTGGGGCGGATCACGCTGATGCTGTGGGCCTCGCTGCTGTTGCTCGCCGGGATGCTGGTGATGATCCGCAACGCCTACGGGGTGCTGTCGGTGGCGGTCACCGGCGCGGTGATCCTCGGGGTGTCGTGGCTGGGCAACGCCGAGGTGCAGGCCGGGTTCGCCTACCTGGCGGCGCTGTTCCTGCTGTTCGCCGGGACCCGGCCGGTGATCGAGCTGCAGCGGATGCGGGCGCGGCAGATGGCGCCGTCCTCGGACGCCGACCAGCTCGCGCACCTGACCGGGGTGCCGGGGCTGGCGTGGGTGGGGCTGTTCGCGTTCGTGGCGCTGATGGCGCTGGTCGCGGGCGGCAAGCTGCTGGCGCCGGACTCCTCGGCGGTGCTGCCGGAGTGGCTGCGGGACTGACCCGGATCCCGGCATGACCAACATCCGCTGAGGGTCGTCCCAAGCCGTCCCGGTTTTGTCACCGGGCCCCGATAGCTTCGGGACCGTGAGCGATCGTTGGGGTCGGGAGCAGGTGCTGGGGCTGGCGCCCGACCAGGCGTCCGCCAGGGCGGCGGCCGGGGTGGCCAGGCCGGCGACGTGGCGGGCGGCGGGCTGCGACGAGCAGAGCGTCTGGGGGCTGTGCCAGGGCAGCGGCAGGAGCGTTTACCAGGCGTGCGTCGACCTGGCCGAGCCCGCGTTCCGGTGCTCGTGCCCCAGCCGCAAGATCCCCTGCAAGCACGTGCTGGGCCTGCTGCTGCTGTGGAGCGAGGGCGCCGTCGCCACCGGGTCCCGCCCGCCGTGGGTGGCCGAGTGGCTCGGTGAACGCGCCGAGCGCGCCGCGAAGGCCCGCGAGCGCCAGGCCACGGCCGCCGCCCGCACCCCCGACCCCCGCACGGCCGAACGCCGCGAACAGCGGGTCGACGACGGGGTCGCCGAGCTGGCCCAGTGGCTGCGCGACCAGATCGGCCAGGGCCTCGCCCAGGCGGAGAAGGCCCCGTACCGGGTCTGGGACGACACCGCCCGCCGCCTGGTCGACGCCCAGGCCCCCGGGCTGGCCGGGCAGGTCAAGGGCCTGTCGGCGCTGCGGCACGGCGACGGCTGGCCCGAACGGCTGCTGGAGGAGTACGCCCTGCTGGCCCTGCTGGTCCGCGCCCACCGGCGGCGCGACGACCTGCCGGAGCCGCTGCGCGCGACGGTCCGTTCCCGGGTCGGGTTCACCGTCCGGGAGGAGGACGTGCTGCGCGACGGCGAGCGGGTCCGCGACACCTGGTACGTGGCGGGCTCCCGGGACGTCGCGCAGGACCAGCTCACCGTCCGCCGGGCCTGGCTGCGGGGGGTGCGCACCGGGCGTCCCGCGCTGGTGCTGTCGTTCGCCGCGCCCGGCCGCACGCTGGACGCCTCGCTCGTGGTCGGCACCGCGTTCGAGGCGGAGCTGGCCTTCTATCCGGGGGCGCAGCCGCTGCGGGCGCTGGTGGCCGAACGGCACGGCCTCATCACGGCGCAGCCGCCGGGCACCACCGTCGGGGAGCTGCTCCGGGAGTACGCCGAGGCCCTCGCCCGCGACCCGTGGCTGGACCGCTGGCCCGCCGTCCTGCGCGACGTGCGGCTGGCCACCCCCGCCGAGGCCCCCGTCCGCGCGGGCGGCCTGCATGTGAGCGACGAGCACGGCGACGTGCTGCCGCTGCGGTTCTCGCCCGCCGAGGAGTCGCGCCACGACCCGTGGCGGTTGCTGGCGATCTCCGGAGGTGACCGCTTCACCCTCGCCGGGGAGTGGTCCCCCCGGGGGCTGCAACCGCTGTCCGCATGGCACGCCGAGGAGGGGGTGGTGGTCCTGTGAACGCCTGGGCCGAGCACGTCAGCACGGCGCTCCTGGGCACCCGGCGGCGTCCCGTGCCGCCGTTCCCCGAGGAGGCGTTCCCCGGGGGCGCGGGCGGCGGCCCGGCGGGCGACGCCGACCCGGCGGCGGCGCTGCTGGAGCAGGCGGCGGTGCTGGC
>DATADI010000027.1:0-3191 GCA_036258615.1 Thermomonospora sp.
GGCCCGGCGGGCTCCGCCGGGCGGCAGGGCGACACCGACGGGCACCGGCTGCCCACCGTGGACGAGCTGCTCCAGCGCATCCAGTCCGACCGGCAGCGTTCCGGCGGGGCGGCGGCCGGGTCCACCGGGGGCTCGTCCCTCACCGACCCGCTGAACGACCCGCTGAGCACCACGCACGACCCGTCCTACGGCTCCGGTGGCGCGCCGTGGTCGTCCACGGGCTCCGGCACGGGGTCCTCGGGGGGCTACGACCAGCCGTCCTCGGCACGCGGTCACGACGACCTCGGCGGCGGCCAGCTGTCCGGCAGCGGCCTGTCCGGCGGCTTCTCCGGGCTCGGCGGCTCCACCGGGGGCGCCTCGGGCGGTTCCACCGGCGGCTACGGCACGGGCGGCTCCGGCTCCGGGGGCACCGGGCAGGGCTACCCGTCCGCCCCCGCCTACGGCGAGCCGTCCCGCTACGACGACCCGCTCGGCGGGAGCCCGTCCTCCGGGTCGTTCGGGACGTTCGGGATGGGCGAGCCCTCGCCCCTGTCGGGCTCGGCCGGGTCGGGTGGCCCGACCGCGCCGGGCGGCGCGGAGCCGAACCGGTACGGCGACTTCAGCGGCAGCAGCTACAGCGGCGGCGACCCCAACGCCACGCAGGCGTTCGGCGGGTCCTACTTCGGCTCCCAGCCGGGGTACGGGCAGCCGGGCGCGGGCGACCAGGGCACGCCGCAGGGCGAGCAGGGCGCCCCGTACGGCCAGCAGGACCCGCAGCGCGCCGGTGACGACTGGGAGAGCCACCGCGATTACCGTCGGTAAGCGATCGTTGGCGTATCGTTAGCATGCATGTATGGCAGAGCCTTTGCTCGCCGTGATTGCATACTGTAGGTGATTACAAGACCACATATCGTAGGCTTCCTGCGGCGTGATCTTCCTGCCTCCTTCGTCGTGTTCCTGGTGGCGGTCCCGCTGTCCCTGGGCATCGCCGTCGCCTCCGGCGCGCCGGTGGTCGCGGGACTGATCGGCTGCATCGTCGGCGGCGTCGTCGCCGGCGCGCTCGGCGGCTCCCCGCTGACGGTCAGCGGGCCGACCGCCGGCCTGACCATCGTCCTCGCCTCCACGGTGCAGAACTACGGTTGGCGGGCCACCTGCGCCATCACCGTGATGGCCGGCCTGCTCCAGCTCGCGCTCGGCTTCGGGCGGGTGGCGCGCACCGCGCTGGCCGTCTCCCCCGCCGTCGTGCAGGGCATGCTCGCCGGCGTCACCGTGGTCCTGATCCTCGCCCAGCTGCACATCGTGCTCGGCGGCAGCCCCCAGCACTCCGCCCTGGAGAACCTGCGGGAGCTGCCCGGCCAGCTCGCCGGCCACCACTCGCACGCCGTCCTGGTGGGCCTGCTCACCATCGCCGTGCTGGTCGCCTGGGGCCGGCTGCCCGTCCCGTGGCGGGGCGGGGCGGGCGCGGTGGCGCGGCGGATCCCCGCGCCGCTGCCCGCCATCGTGGCGGCGGCCCTCACCGCCTGGCTGCTCGGCTGGGACGTCCCCCGCGTCGAGCTGCCGGACACCCTGCTGGACGGCTGGCACCCGCCGGTGCTGCCGTCCGGGCCGCTGCCGGACATCGCCGGGGCGGTCGTCGCCATCGCCGTGCTGGCCGGGGTCGAGACCCTGCTGACCAGCCTCAGCGTGGACCGGATGCGCCCGGAGGGCGTCCCGCGCAGCGACCTGGACCGCGAGCTGGCCGGGCAGGGCACGGCCAACACCGTCTCGGGGCTGCTCGGCGGCCTGCCGGTGGCCGGGGTCGTGGTGCGCAGCACCGCCAACGTCAACGCCGGGGCCCGCACCCGGGGGTCGGCCGTCATGCACGGCGTGTGGGTGCTGCTGCTGGCGCTGCTGTGCGGCCCGCTGATCGAGATGGTCCCGCTCTCGGCGCTGGCGGCCCTGCTGGTGGCGATGGGCGTCCGGCTGCTGGACAGCGCGCGGGTCCGGGACCTGCGCAACCACGGCGAGGCGTCGGTGTACGTCATCACGCTGGTGGGCGTGGTGGTGTTCGGCCTCGGCGAGGGCGTGCTGCTGGGGATCGGGGTGACGGCCTGGATGGCGCTGCGGCGGCTGACCCGGCTGTCGGTGGACGTGGAGGAGGCCGGGGGGCGCTGGCACGTCATGGTCAGCGGCTCGCTGACCTTCCTCGGCGTGCCCCGGCTGATCGGCATGCTGCGGCGCGTCCCCCAGGGCTCGACGGTGGACCTGGACCTGAACGTGGACTTCATGGACCACGCCGCCTTCGAGGCGGTCCACGACTGGCGGATGACTCACGAACGGCAGGGTGGCCGCGTCGACATAGATGAGATCCACGAGAGTTGGTACGAACGACGCGTGACAGGTGACATGTCCCCCACGCGCAAGTCGTTCCCGCCGGCCCGCTGGTGGGCTCCCTGGGCCAACCGCTGGCGCCGGGGCGACACCCCCGAACTCGACGCCCCCGAGGTCTCCCCCAGCGCCCTGCTGCTGGCGGGGGTCCGCGAGTACCACGGCCGGATGGCCCCGCTGGTCCGGCCGATCATGGCCGAGCTGGCGTTCAAGCAGACGCCCGAGCACCTGTTCATCACCTGCGTGGACTCGCGCGTGGTGCCCAACATCATCACCGCCAGCGGTCCGGGCGACCTGTTCATCGTCCGCAACGTCGGCAACCTGGTGCCGCGGCACGGCTCCCGGGTCTCCGACGACTCGGTGGCGGCGGCGCTGGAGTACGCCACGCACGTGCTGGACGTCAAGACCATCACGGTCTGCGGGCACTCCAACTGCGGCGCCATGGCGGGCGTCCTGGCGGGCGGCGCGGAGACCGAGCACCTGCCGGGCCTGTCACGCTGGCTCAAGCACGCCAACCACAGCCTCGCGCGCTTCCTGGACGGCGAGGCGGGGGCCGAGCAGGGCGTCGAACCGCCGCTCAGCCGGCTGTGCCAGCTCAACGTGCGGCAGCAGCTGGACAACCTGCTGACCCACCCGTGGCTGCGCAGCCGCGTCGAGGCGGGCAAGCTCGAACTGGTCGGCCTCTACCTCGACCTGGAGACGGCCAAGATGCACATCCTGGACCGCCAGGCCGGAACGTTCGTCCCGGTGCCCGACGGCGCCTTCGACAGGCTTCCGGACCTGCCGACCGTGTCGTGAGCGGCCGGGCGGAACGGTGAGCGGGCCGGACCCATCGGGGTCCGGCC
>DATADI010000028.1:0-3008 GCA_036258615.1 Thermomonospora sp.
GCGCTTGTCGGTGCGCATCGCGACGGCGCGGAACGCCTTGAGCCGGTTGATCGCGCGCTCGGTGGTGTTGCGCTGCTTGTAGGCCTCGGGGTCAAAGGCGGGCGGGCGCCCTGCGCCGGAGCCCTTCGCGGTGCGCGCCTTCTCTTGGTCGCTCTTCTGCGGGATGGTGGCCTTGATCCGGCGTCGCCGCAGGTCGGAGCGGATCGTCCGGTTCGAGTAGGCCTTGTCGGCCAGGAGCCGACCCGGGCGTGTGCGGGGTCGTCCGCGGCCCGTACGCCGGATCCGCAGCCGCTGCATCAGCCGCTTGAAGGCGATCGAGTCGTGGCGCTGGCCAGCGGTTGTGCCCCGGGCCAGTGGCCGGCAACGGGTGTCGGCGAGCAGGTGAAGCTTGGTGCTCAGTCCGCCGCGGGATCGGCCCAGACCTTCCCGATCAACCCGGGCCGGCGGCGCCGGATTCTTGTAATTCGACCCAGCCCCCTGTGCGGCCCTCGGGCTGCGAGGCAACCCCCGGGTGCGGGTCGGGGGGCAGCATCGGCGCCAGCCGCTCGGCGGGGATGTCCTTGGGCGGTTCGTGACGGGCTCCGGCGGCGTGCTGATGAGCGCGGACCACGCTCGAGTCGATCCCGACGGTCCACTCTGGGCCGTCGTCCCCGTCGCACCCGGCCCGTAACCGATCCAGGATCAACTCCCACGTGCCGTTTCCTGACCAGCGGCGATGCCGCGAGTAGATGCCCTTCCAGTTCCCGTACGAGCTCGGCACATCCCGCCAGGGCGCCCCCGTCCGGGTGCGCCACAACACCCCATTGATCATCTGGCGGTGGTCGCCCCAGCGGCCGCCCCGGCGCGGCGTAAGGTCGGGTAGCAACGGCTCCAGCCGTGCCCACTCCGCGTCGGTCAGGTCATGGCGATCATGCACGGGCGATGCCTACCGCACCCGACCCCAAGATCCGAGAGACACGCCCTAGGTGCCTGGTGTCGAACGGTCGGTTCGGGAGTGCGCTCGGGTCGGCGTTTGGTCCATGGGGGCTCCGGGTCGGGTCGGGAGCGGCCGGGATGTGGTTCCGCGGAGGGCGTTGGCCGGCTGGTGCTGGGGCTTGGCTGCGGGCCGGCGGCGAGTGGACGGCGTTGTTCCCGGGGGTCATGCCGTCACCGCCCATCCTGCTGGGGTGTAGTTCAGGCCGAGGACGGCCATGCGGGCGAGGTTGACCGCCGCGGCGAGGAGCCGGAGGTCCGCCTCGACGCGGACGGTGCCGCGGACGCGGGCGCGGCGGCCGCCGTGGCGGCGGCGCATCAGGTGTCCGAGCTTGCGCTCGATCTTGGGGCGGGTCGATCGGTAGTCGGCGATCCAGCCGGGGTCGGTCTGCCGGGCGCGTGCGTCGGCGAGGGCTTGCTCGTGCGGGCCCACGCTGATCGTGCGGCCGGCCGCTGCGGTGGTGCACTGCGCCCGCAGCGGGCACTGGGCGCACACCGCGCCGAAGGAGGCGGTCCCGCCGCCGGTGCAGGCCGCCCGGATCGGGGCGGTGTTTCCGGCCGGGCAGCGCACCGTCCGCGCGCCGAGATCGATGTCGAAGCGGTCCTTGCTGAACAACCCGCCCGCCGCGGTCGGGGCCTGGGTCTTGCACCGGGACTCGATCCCGGCCTCGCCGAGCCGGGCGTGGAACTCGCCGGTGCCGTAGGCGTTGTCGCCGTAGACCGTCGGCCGGACCTCGGTCGCCGCGGTCGCCTCCCGGGCCTGCTCGGGCTGGGCCTGCTCGGGCTGGGCCTGCTCCGGCTCGGCGTGGTCTGCGGTGGTGGGGAGCAGGTCGGCAATGAGGTCCTCGGCGACCGTGGCGTCGCCGGTATTGCCCGGGGTGACCGTGGTGGCGGTGATGATCTCCGAGTCCGGGTCGACCGCGGCGTGGCCCTTGTAGCCGTCGAACCCGCGCGCGGCGGTCTTGTGCCCATGCCGCGCATCGGGGTCCACCGTGGAGATCACCCGGTCCTTAGCCACCCGCCGGGCGATCCGGAACACCCCGTCCGAGCCGTGCTCCAGGTCCTGGCCCAGCACCGTGGCCAGCAGCGCCGCCGCCTGCGTGACCGGGTCGGCCAGCTCACGCCCGTCCAGCAGGGCCAGCAGCGCATACCCGTCCCGGGCCCGGGAGTCGATCAACTCCTCGCGGGCGTCCCGGTCGTCCCAGTCGATTTGCGGCTTGCCCGCGCTGGCGTAATCGTCGCCGCTGCGCAGCGCCGCCCGCAGCGCGCCGGCCAGCTCGGCGCCGGCCACCGCGAGCAGCCCGCGCACCGCCGAGCGGATCAACGTGACGGTGTCCATGGTGGCCACCGCGTCATACAGCGGGGTCGAGTCCAGCACCCGCCGCCGGCCGATCAACCCGGCCTCGGCCGCGGCCGCCAACCCGACCTCAAAGATCCGGTCCGGGCGCGCCGACTCGCGCAGCCGCGCCCGCATGTCCACCAGCACCGTATGCGCGAAACCGGCCCACCCGCGCCCGCCGTAGCCGCCGGCGCCCGCCGCGTACCGCCAGCGCGCGTCGAAGGCGTACCGCTCGACCGCCTCCCGATCCGACAGCCCGCCCAGCCGCTGCAGCACCATCACCGTGGCCACCACAGACGGCGGCACCGACCGCCGACCCCGATCGCAGAACAGGTCGGCGAACAGCTCATCGGGAAACAACCGGTCCCGCTCCCGCGCCAAGAACCGATAGATCGAGTTCTCCGGCAGCGACTCCTCGCAGAACCGCGACACCTCGTCGAACAGGTCACCCTGGTGATCCGCCCGCCCCAACGTCACATGATCATTATCATAGGCTCAGCGTGCTCCGCCGGGCAGCGACACGCGAAAGACACCAGCCACCTAGTGCGGGTGCTGGAACAGGCTGTTCGCGACGGCCTCATCGACCGCAACCCCGCGCGGGTCACCGGCTGGCAGCACGAGTTCCGCAAAGCCGAGGACGAGCTCGACGACCCCGGGCGCTCGCGCTGCCCGACTGGGCCACGCTCAGCGCGCTTGC
>DATADI010000029.1:0-2154 GCA_036258615.1 Thermomonospora sp.
CCCGCCACCTGGTCACCGAGCACGGCGTGAAGCATCTCCTGCTGACCAGCCGCCGAGGCCAAGCCGCCGAAGGCGCAACCGAGCTGAAGACGAACCTCACCGCCCTCGGCGCGCAGGTCACCATCGCCGCCTGCGACGTCGCCGACCGGACAGCCCTCACCGAACTGCTCACCAGCATCGAGCGCCCGCTGACCGCCGTGGTGCACGCCGCCGGAGTCCTCGACGACGGAATCCTCACCTCGCTCACCCCCGAACGCCTCGACACCGTCCTACGACCCAAGATCGACGCAGCCTGGAACCTGCACGAACTCACCGACAACCTCGACGCGTTCGTTCTCTTCTCCTCCCTGGCCGGAACACTCGGCAACCCCGGACAGGCCAACTACGCCGCCGCCAACACCTTCCTGGACACCCTCGCCCACCACCGCCACGCGCACGGACAACCCGCCACCAGCATCGCCTGGGGCCTGTGGGACGAGGACGGCGCGATGACCGGCGGCCTGGCCGACACCGACCGCGCCCGGATGGCCAGCGGCGGAGTCGTACCCCTGAGCGCCGAAGAGGGACTGGAGCTGTTCGACGCGGCCCTGGGTCTGGGCGAGCCGGTGTCCGTTCCGGCACGGATCGACATGGCGGCGCTGCGGGCGCGGGCGGTCGCCGGGGATCTGCCGGGGGTGCTGCGCGGGCTGGTGCGGGTCCCGGTGCGGCGGCAGGCGACGGGCGGGGAGGCCCCCGCGTTGCGGCTGGCGGGTCTCAGCGAGGAGGAGCGGGAACGCGAGCTGCTCGGCCTGGTGCGGGCGCGGGCGGCCGAGGTGCTGGGGCACGCGACGCCCGACACGGTGGACCCGGAACGCGGTTTCAACGAGATCGGCTTCGACTCGCTGACCGCCGTGGAGCTGCGGAACCGGCTCGGCGCGGCCACCGGGTTGCGGCTGCCCGCCACCCTCGTGTTCGACCATCCGACGCCCGTGGCGATGGCCCGGTACCTCGCCGGGGAGCTGGGCCCCCGGAGCGAGCCGTCCGCGGCGGCGGTGCTGGCGGAGCTGGACCGGCTGGAGGCGTCGCTGACGCAGGCCCCGCCGGACGAGGCGGACCGGCTGGTGCTGGCCGCCCGGCTGCGGGACGTGCTGGTGCGGCTGGACGCCGTGGACCCCGGCGGCGCGCCGGGCGTCGCGGAGCAGATCCAGGACGCCAGCGACGACGAGATCTTCGACTTCATCGACAACGAGCTCGGCATCTCCTAGGAGGCGGCGGCGCATGGCAGACGAGAACAGGCTCCGCGACTACCTCAAGCGGGTGACGGCGGACCTGGCGCAGACCCGGCAGCGGCTCCGGGACGCCGAGGCCCGGCGGCACGAGCCGATCGCGATCGTGGCGATGGGCTGCCGCTACCCGGGCGGCGTGCGGTCGGCGGCCGACCTGTGGCGGCTGGTGTCCACCGGCGGCGACGCGATCTCCGGGTTCCCCGCCGACCGGGGCTGGGACCTGGCGGGCCTGTACGACCCCGACCCGGACCGGACGGGCACCTCCTACACCCGGGAGGGCGGGTTCCTGCACGACGCGGCCGACTTCGACCCGGACTTCTTCGGGATCAGCCCCCGCGAGGCCCTGGCCATCGACCCGCAGCAACGGATCCTGCTCGAGGTCGCCTGGGAGACCTTCGAACGCGCCGGGATCGACCCGGCCACGCTGCGCGGCAGCCGTACCGGAGTGTTCGCGGGCGTCATGTACGACGACTACGGGGCGCGTCTCGACCCGGCGCCGTCCGGCTTCGAGGGGTACGTCGGCACCGGCAGCGCGGGCAGCGTCGCGTCCGGCCGCATCGCCTACACCTTCGGGCTGGAGGGCCCGGCGGTCACGGTGGACACCGCGTGCTCGTCGTCGCTGGTGGCCCTGCACCTGGCCGCGCAGGCGCTCCGCAACGGCGAGTGCGGTCTCGCGCTGGCGGGCGGCGTGACCGTCCTGGCGACCCCGGCGCTGTGGGTGGAGTTCAGCCGTCAGCGGGGTTTGTCGCCGGACGGGCGCTGCAAGGCGTTCGCCGCCCAGGCCGACGGGGTCGGCTGGGGTGAGGGCGCGGGCCTGCTCCTGCTGGAACGGCTGTCGGACGCGCAGCGCAACGGGCACCCGATCCTGGCGGTCATCAAGGGCAGCGCC
>DATADI010000030.1:0-10220 GCA_036258615.1 Thermomonospora sp.
ACGACGGCGTGCGCGGCCTTCGGCACCCGGTCCACGAAGTTCGTCACCAGCCAGTTGAGATCCTGCCGGCTCACGCGGATCCTCCCCTCTCGTTGTCGCCCTGTCCCGGTCCGGTGCCCCCGGCGACGGCGAGACGGGCCCGCCCGGCGCCGGGGGCACCGGACCGGGACAGGGCGACAACGAGAGGGGAGGATCCGCGTGAGCCGGCAGGATCTCAACTGGCTGGTGACGAACTTCGTGGACCGGGTGCCGAAGGCCGCGCACGCCGTCGTGGTGTCCTCCGACGGGCTGCCGCTGGCGTTCTCGGACGGGTTCCCGCCGGAGCGCGCCGACCAGCTGTCGGCGATCGCCTCCGGGCTGACGAGCCTGACGGCGGGCGCGGCGCAGATCTTCGACGCGGGCGGCGTGAGCCAGACCGTGGTGGAGATGGAGCGCGGCCTGCTGTTCGTGATGGCGATCCGCAACGGCGCGGTGTTCGCGGTGCTCGCCGCCCCGGACTGTGACCTCGGTCTGGTGGCGTACGAGATGACCCTGCTGGTGGAGCGGGTGGGCCGGGTGCTGACCCCGGCCCTGCGCACCGAACTGGGCGCCGGCCCGCCCCGCTAGCGAACCCTGACCGAAGCTTCTCGAGGCTCTGACGGAAGGCACCGTGGTGGAGCACGGCAGGCAGCATTTCGGTGCCGGACCGGGTGGACCAGGCCGGGGCAGGCCGGGCGTTCCCGGGTCCGGCGACCCGGCCCGGCAGCCCTGGGGCGCCGACCCCTCGGCCGAGGCCGCGACCGGCGACCGGCGGTCGCTGGTGCGCCCGTACACCGTGACGGGCGGGCGCACCCGCCCCCGGTACGACCTGGCCATCGAGGCGCTGGTGTCGGCCGCCCCGTACCCGCCGCGGGACGTGACCACCCTCACGCCGGAGTACCGGGCGATCATCGACCTGTGCCGGTCCTGGCGTTCGGTGGCGGAGGTGTCCGCCCTGCTGCGCCTGCCGCTCGGGGTCACCCGCGTCCTCATCGCCGACATGGCGCACGAGGGGCTGCTGCGGCTGCACCAGTCGCGCCCGGCCGACGCGCAGCCCGATGTCCGCTTGCTTGAAAGGGTGCTCAGTGGTCTACGAAAGCTCTGATCCGGGAGGCCGCCTGCCGGACGCCGCGGGTCCCACCATGACCTCGGTGAAGATCGTGGTGGGCGGGGGCTTCGGGGTCGGCAAGACGACCTTCGTCGGCTCGGTGTCGGAGATCATGCCGCTCACCACCGAGGCGGTGATGACCGCCGCCAGCGCCGACGTCGACGACCTGACCGCGGTGCCCGACAAGACCACCACGACCGTGGCCATGGACTTCGGCCGCGTGACGCTCGACAGCGACCTCGTCCTGTACCTGTTCGGCACCCCCGGCCAGCACCGCTTCTGGTTCATGTGGGACGACCTGGTGCGCGGGGCCATCGGCGCGGTGGTGCTGGTCGACACCCGGCGGCTGTCGGACTGCTTCGCGGCGATCGACTACTTCGAGGAGTCGGGCCTGCCGTACATCATGGGGGTCAACGGCTTCCACGGTGAGTTCCCGCATACCGTCGAGGAGATCCGCGAGGCCCTCACGGTCGGGCCGGAGGTGCCGATCGTGCAGGTGGACGCCCGCAACCGGGAGTCCACCAAGCAGGCGCTGATCGTGCTGGTGCAGCACGCCCTGAAGGTGCACTCCACCGGCCCGGCGGTGGGCGCGGGCCCGTCCTGGGGCTGACCGCCCGCCGGGGACCGCAGGCTACGGTCGCGTAGGGATATGTGCATGATGCACCATTTGGTGCCGTGACCAACGACTCTGCGAGGGGCTCGTCGGGAGCCGGCGGGTTCGCCACGTACGTGGCGATCGGCGACAGCTTCACCGAGGGCCTCAACGATCCCGACCCCGCGGGCGGCGACCGGTTCCGCGGCTGGGCCGACCGGGTGGCCGAGCGGCTCGCGGCGCACCGGCCCGGCCTGCGGTACGCGAACCTGGCGGTCCGCGGCAAGCTGCTCCACCAGATGATCGCCGACCAGGTGCCCCGCGCCGTGGAGATGCGCCCGGACCTGGTGTCGTTCTGCGGCGGCGGCAACGACATGCTGCGCCCCGGGGCCGACCCGGACGCGCTGGCGGTGCGCTTCGACGAGGCCGTCCGGCGGCTGCGCGCCACCGGGGCCCAGGTGCTGGTGTTCACCGGGTTCGACCCGGGGACCCTGCGCACCGGGCGCCGCATCCGCGGCAAGGCGGCCACCTACAACATGCATGTGCGGGCCATCGCCGACCGGCGGGGCTGCCTGCTGGTGGACCTGTGGCCGGCGAGTGTGCTCAACGACCCGCGCGCCTGGCACGAGGACCGGCTGCACCTGTCGCCGGAGGGGCACCGGCGGCTGGCGCTGCGGGTCTGCGAGGTGCTGGGCCTGCCGGTCGAGGAGGACTGGAACGCCCCCTGGCCGCCCGCCACCGCCCCCGACTGGCGCGCGCAGCGCCGCGAGGACCTGTACTGGGCGCGGACCTACTTCCTGCCGTGGGTGCAGCGGCGGATCCAGGGCCGCTCCAGCGGCGACGGCCGCGCCCCCAAGCGCCCCGACCTCGTCCCCGTGGGAGGCGACCTCCCGGGGCACATCCGGGGCCGGTGAGCGCCGCCCGCCCGCACCCCGGTGGAGTGCGGGTGGAAGGTGTCCCCTTCGCGAGGAGGGCTTCGAGCGGTCGTTCAGGCGGGTCGTTCAGGTCGGTCGTTCAGGTCGGTCGTTCAGGCCGGTCGTTCAGGCCGGTGAGGTCTCCGCCCCGGCCGGGGCCGCCACGGCGGGCGCCGCGTGCGCGGCGGCCGGGGCCATCGCGGCGGTGGCCTGGTCGACGGTGTCGTACAACGGCAGCCGCCGGTCCAGCCCGGTGATCTCCAGGGTGCGGCGGACGATGGGCCGGGCCCCGGTCAGGGCCAGGCCGCCCCGGCCGTCCCGGCCCGCGGTGACCGCCTTGTGGCAGCCGATGATGACCGACAGGCCGTGGGAGTCCATGAACTCCAGGGCGCCGAGGTCGAGGACGAGCCGGTCGCCGTGCGCGCGGCGGGCGGCGTGCAGGTGCCGGCGCAGGTCGTCGGCGCTGGCGATATCGAGTTCACCGCGCAGGCTGATGACGGCGCAGCCGTCCTTCCCGCGGGTGGTCAGAGTCAGTTGCCGCACGGGGGATTCCTCCTCCCGGTCGAAGCGACTCCGCCGGGCGCCCGGCGGTGGTTTCCATGAGTCAACTATCCAGCACGCCGCGTCGCCTGCCAACCGGATCCAGGGCGTTTGTCCGGTGGGGACGGTAAAGGAAGGTTCAGGGGGATCCGTCGAGCGCGGCCCGGAACGCCGCCAGCCCCTCCAGCAGCGCCCGCCGCCCGTCCGGGCTCATCGCCGCGACGATCCGGCCCAGCTCACGCCGCCGCTGCAGCCGCGCCCAGCCCACCAGCCGGCGGCCCGCCTCGCTCAGCGAGATCACCACCTCCCGGCGGTCCCGCGCGGCGGCCTCCCGCACGATCAGCCCGGACGCCTGGAGCCGGTCGCACAGCCGGCTCGCCGCGGAGTTGGAGGCGCGCATCTCCTGCGCCAGCGTGTTGAGGTTGAGGCGGCCGAAGCGGTCCACGATGAGCAGGGCGCGCAGCTGCGTCGGCGGCACCGTGGAGCCCAGCTCGTCCAGGGCCTGGTCGCACACCTCGCGCAGCAGTTCCGCGCCCGCCTCCACGAAGGCGACCACGTCGGCGTCGGCGGCGGCCCCGCCGCCCGGGCCGCCCGGGCCGCCCGGGACCGTGCCGGTCACGGCTCCACCACCAGCCCGCGGGCGTCGTTCCAGCCCACCACGCGCAGCACGGTGCGCAGCGGCGGCGCGGGGGCGTGCAGCACCAGGCGGCGCCCGCCGCCCAGCCGCTCGGCCAGCCCCACCATCGCGCGCAGCCCCGCCACGTCGCAGAACACCACGCGGGACAGGTCCAGGTGCAGGTCCCCGGTACCGCGGTCGCGGGCCAGCCCGTCCAGCGCGGCGACCAGCGCGGGATAGGTGACGTCGTCGATCTCGCCGGCCAGGGACAGGCCGGGCGGACGGGTGGTGCGCGCTATCCGCAGCGCCCCCTCGTCCTGGCCGTCCTCGTGGCCGTTCTCGTGGCCGTCGTCGTGGCCGGAATGCTCGCTCACCTCACCGGAGAGCATAGGCCCGCGGCCCGCCCCATGGCGGGCGGAGGTTCACATAAGGTTGCCTGAGTCTGGCCCCCGAACCTCCCGGAAGTGAAGGACGACGAGCGTGAGCCCGCCACGGCTGCCGGAGCATCTGGAGCTGCTGCTGACCGACGAGCCCGTCCTGGACGTGTACGCCCACGGGCCGTGGCGGGTCCCCGACGGGCTGTACGAGCGGCTGCGGGAGCGGGCGGTGGCGTGCAACGGCGACGCGCGCGCCGAGACGCTGACCCGGGCCCTCAGCGACTTCTACGGGCCGGGCACCTCCCCCGCCGGGGCGGAGCTGTGGTCGCTGCTCACCTTCCTGCTCGGCGCCGCCGCGATCCGCGCCGGGTCGCGCGGCGACATCGACTACGAGCTGCTGTCGGACTTCCTGGCGCGGCCCGAGCCGGCCGTCCGCGACCCGCTGACCTGGCTGTCGCAGGGCGGCCGCTGGCGTCCGCCGGGCCTGTGGCTGCCCGAGCCCGCCGGGGACGACCGGGAACGCCGCGAGGTCATGTACGGGCTCGCCCGCGACTGCCTGGACGTCTTCGAGGGGCTGGAACCCCTGGAGGCCCGCCGCAGGGCGCTGGTGGCCCTGTTCGACCGGCGGGCCGGTGACCCCGCGCAGCGCGAGGAGGACCTGACCGCGCCGCAGGGCCGGCTGGCAGCGCTGTGGGCGGACGCGGTGTCCGAGGAGGAGCTGGCCCTGCTGCCGGAGCTGGCGGGGCCGCTGGGATACCTGGAGTGGGCGGCGTCCGGGCTGGCCGCCGCGCACGAACGGCTGCTGGGCGCGGTGCCCGACGGCGACCCGCTGGACACGGCGCTGGCCCGGCTGGTGCTGCAGGCCGACCTGGCCACGCCGCCCGCCGAGCTGGCGGTCGCGCTCGGCACCGGCCGGTACGAGAACGTCCAGGAGCGGGTCCGGGCGCTGCGGCCGGACTTCGCCGTGGAGCCCTGGCAGAACGAGGTCCGCGCCTGGCTGGCCCGCGGCCTGGTCGCCGGGGAGGCCGACGCGTGCCGGGCCTGGCTGGACATGGCCGTCCGGTTCACCGGCGCGCTGCAGGGCCTGCCCGACGCGGCCACCACGCCGCGCTCGCGGGTGCCGGTCCGCGCGTTCCAGCTCGACCTGCGCCGCCTGTACGAGCCGCGCCGGGTCGTGGCCAACCCGCTGGTCGAGCGGTTCGGCAGGCCCGCCCCGCCCGCCGCCGACGACCAGGTGGACGCGGGCGACGACACCGGGCCCGGCGACGTCGGCGACGTGATCGTGGGGCAGCCGGAGCTGGCCGAGGCGGTGCGCGGCGCGGTCGCGGCGCGGCTGGCCGGGCAGCCGGTCCGGTTGCTGATCGCCGGGCCCGAGGGCACCGGCAAGGGCACCGCGGTGGCGGAGCTGGAACGCGCGCTGACCGAGCGGGGCGTCATCCGGCAGAGCCTGTGGGTGTCGGACCAGGTGTTCCCGTCGCTGCCGGTCAGCGACGCGGTGCTGTGGCTGCAGGCCCGGGTCCGCGAGTGCGTCGAGGGCCGCACCCTGCTGGTCGTGGACGACCTCGACAAGCTGTTCACCTACGAGCGCTGCGGCCCGGCGGTCGCCGAGGAGCTGCGCCGGATGATGGCGCGCAGCCCCCAGCTCGACGTGGTGGCGCTGTGCCGTCCCGGCGGCGAGGAGCGGCTGTTCGACGGCAACCCGGCGCTGCTGCGCTCGTTCCGGGTCACCCGGACCCGCGAGTTCGGCGAGGACGAGTACGCCGAGCTGTTCCGGCGGGCGGTGACCGCGCGGGGCGCGGCGGTCGGCCGCGAGGTGGCCCGCACCGCCGGGGTGCTGCTGACCCGGACCCCGCCGCTGCTCAACCTGCGCGGCGCGCGGCTGGTGGAGCACCTGGCCGCGCAGTGCTTCGAGGGCGCCGCGGCCCGCGGGGAGCCCGCCGAGATCACCGCCGCCGACCTTCCGCAGCGGCTGATCCCCGGCCGGGCGGCCGACGCCGACCCGCTGGCCGAGCTGGCCGCCTGCGCCGGGATCGAGCCGGTCAAGCGGGAGATCAGCGCGCTGGCGGCGGAGGCCAAGGCGGCCCGGCTGCGCCGCGAGGCGGGCATGGCGGTGGCCGCGCGGCCCCGGCACCTGGTCTTCACCGGCAACCCGGGCACCGGCAAGACGAAGATCGCCCGGATCCTCGGCCGGATCTACGCCGACCTCGGCGTGCTGTCGGCCGGGCACCTGGTCGAGGTGGACCGGGCCGACCTGGTGGGGGAGTTCACCGGCGAGAGCGGCACCAAGGTTCGCCGGGCGGTCGAGCACGCGCTGGGCGGGGTGCTGTTCGTCGACGACGCCCACACCCTGGCCTCCACGCCGGGCGCCGCCGACGCCGCCCGGCTGCGCGAGGCGGTCGCCGCGCTGGTCACCGCCCTGCAGACGCACCCGGACGACCTGGTGGTGGTGCTCGCCGGGCCCGAGGCCGAGCTGAACGGGCTGCTGCGCGCCGACCAGGAGCTGGCCGCGCACTTCCCCAAGACGGTGCGGTTCCCCGACCTCACCGACGAGGAGCTGGTGGGGGTGTTCACCGCCAAGGCCGAGGACGAGGGCTTCCGGCTCGGCGAGGGCGTGGTGGAGCGGGTCCGCGGGCTGGTGCAGGCCACCCCGCGCGAACGCGGCTTCGCCAACGCCCGGCTGATGGTCAAGCTGCTGGACCGGGCGGTGGCGATGCAGGGCCGCCGGGTGCTGGCCGACGACGTGGTCGACGAGGACGAGTCGCTGTCGGAGATCCTGCTGGAGGACCTGCCCGCGACGCTGGGGTCGGCCTGGGCGGGGGAGCTGCCCGAGGGCGACCCGCTGACCGAGATCGACCGGCTGATCGGGCTGGACACCGTCAAGCACGAGGTGGGCCTGCTGGTCGCCGAGGCCAAGGCCGAGCGGATCCGCCGCGACGCGGGCATCCCGATCGGCTCCCCGACCCGGCACATGGTGTTCGCGGGCAACCCCGGCACCGCCAAGACCACCATCGCCCGGCTGATCGCCGCCGTGTACGCGCGGCTGGGGCTGCTGTCGTCCGGGCACCTGGTGGAGGTGTCGCGGGCCGACCTGGTCGCCGAGTTCATCGGGCAGACCGCCCCGCGGGTGCGGGCGGCGGTGGAGCGGGCGCTGGGCGGCGTGCTGTTCATCGACGAGGCGTACTCGCTGACCATGGCCGGGCACGACAAGGGCGACTTCGGGCACGAGGCGGTCGCCGAGCTGCTCAAGCTGATGGAGGAGCACCGCAGCGACCTGGTGGTCATCGTGGCGGGCTACGAGGCCGAGATGGAGCGGTTCCTCAAGTCCAACCCGGGGCTGGACTCCCGCTTCCCCAAGGTGCTGAGCTTCCCCGACTACACCGGCGACGAGCTGGTGTCGATCTTCGAGTTCATGACCGCCGAGAACGGGTTCCGGCTGGCCGGCGGGGTGGTGGAGGAGGTGCGGGCCCGGCTGGCCGCCGAGCCGCGCAGCGCCTCCTTCGGCAACGCCCGGCTGATCCGCAACCTGCTGGACGCGGCGATCTCCCGGCAGGCGCAAAGGATCACCAGCGGGCCCGGCGACCCCGACCCCGAGGAGGTCCGGCTGCTGCGCCCGGAGGACCTGCCGCCCCGGCGCGCCGGCGAGCCGCCCTTCCCCGGCTCGTACCTGTAACCCCCGCTAGGCGCGGTAGGCGGACGCCTGCAGGGCGTACAGCTCGGCGTACAGGCCCCCGGCGGCCATCAGCGCCTCGTGGTCGCCCTCCTCGATGACCTTGCCCTGCTCCAGCACGTAGATGCGGTCGGCGTAGCGGACGCTGGCGAGCCGGTGGGTGATGAGCAGCACCGTCCGGCCGTCGGAGTGCGCGCGGATGCGTTCGAACAGGGCGTGCTCGGCGCGGGCGTCCAGCGCGGCGGTGGGCTCGTCGCAGATCAGCAGCGGCGCGTTCCGGTAGAAGCCGCGGGCCACCGCCAGCCGCTGCCACTGCCCGCCGGACAGCTCCGCGCCGCCCTCGAACCGGCGGTCCAGCAGCGTGTCGTAGCCGCCGGACAGCTCGGCGACGACCTCGTCGGCCCCGGACGCCTGCGCCGCCGCCAGCACCCGGTCCTCGTCCGCGGTGCGCGCCATGGTGATGTTCTGCCGGGCGGTCATCGGCCAGTGGGTGTAGTCCTGCGCGATGACGGCGATGTGCTCGCGGAGCCGTTCGGGGTCGACGTCGCGCAGCGACACCTCGTCCCAGCGAACGTCGCCGCCCTCCGGCTGATACAGGCCCGCCATCATCTTGGCCAGCGTGGTCTTGCCCGAGCCGTTCTCGCCGACGAGCGCCACGACCTCGCCGCGCCGCACCTCGATGGACACCCCCCGCAGCGACGGCCGGTCGGCCCCCGGGTAGGTGAACGTGAGGTCGTCCACCACGATCCGCCGGAAGTCCGCCGGGACGGGCGGCGCGCCGGACGCGGGCGGCGCGGGCACGCGGCGCTCGGCCTCCTCGCAGAACCGCACGTAGTCGCCGAAGTACAGGCCCTCCTCGTAGCACCGGTTGACCGCGTACACGAGGTTGGCCAGCGCGCTCTGCCCCGTGCGGATGGCCAGCACGGCGGTGCCCGCGACGGCCAGCGGCACCATGCCCCGCCACAGCATCACGCCCAGCGTCGTGTACACCGCCGCCAGCGACACGCCCTTCATGACGTCGCCGATCACCACCGCGACCGTCTGCCGCCGCGCCACGTCCAGCTCGGCGTCGCGCTCGTGGGCGGCGAGCGCGTCGTACTCCTCCAGCAGGAAGTCCCGCATGCTGAACGAGCGGGTCTCGGCGGCGTGCTCCCGTTCGGTCATCAGGTCCGCCAGGATCCACTTGCGCCGGCGCACGCCCACCAGCGTCAGCATCGTCATGTACCGCGTCCGCGCGGCCCGCACCGACGCCCAGCCCTCGGGGACGGCCGTCAGCAGCAGCAGCGGCAGCAGCACCGGATGCAGCACGCCCAGGGTGCCCGCCGCCGCCAGCACGCCCACCGCGCCGGTCAGCACGTCCACCGCCCCCGACACCACCAGCGGCGCCGCCACCACACCGGGACCCTTGGCGCGGTTCAGCTCGTCCAGGAACTCCGAGTCGTCCAGCGCCGCCAGGTCCACCGCCGTGGTCAGCTCGTACAGGCGCACCTCCACGATGCGGTCCACCTGGGGGCGCAGCCGGGACTGCGCCCAGCCCGCGCCCGCCTGGAGCCCCGCGCGCAGCCCCGCCGCCACCGCCACCACCGCCAGCGACGGCAGCGCCTCGCGGACCCGGTCCGGGGTGGGCCCGGCGGAGAACAGCGCGGTGAGCACTCCCGTGGTCGCCAGCAGCCCGAACGCGGTGAAGAACCCCGCCGCCAGGTTCAGCGTCACCGTCACGGTCGTGTCGGACGGGCTCGCCCGCCAGGCCAGCCGCGCCGACTGCATGATCAGCGACGGCAGCCGCCGCGCCATCGTGCCCAGCCCCGTCGAGGTCATCTCCTGCGCCCGTCCGTACCAGGACGGGGTGACCAGCCGCGGCCCCTCCGGTGGCGGCGCACCGCCCCCGCGCCCCTTGCGACCCCCGCTCTTTCCGCGCAGCGTGAAACGCCGACGACTCCCCATCCGGAACCCTCGCTTCGCCCGTACCACCGGGCACAAGTGTGCCGCGCGAGATGCGGGATTCCGTGGCGGGTATCACACATCAGCCCTAGAAGAGAGGGCTTGCCATCATGCGGGAGAGGGACGCGGGAACGTCCCGGTTTGAATATCTTGGCGGAATGACCGACGGGTGGCCCGAGGGCTGGACTCAGGAGCGGCGGAACCGCGGGGTGGAGGCACCGACCGAGCGCATCCCGCCGCAGGCGGCCGAGCGCGATCCCCACGCCTCTCCCCAGGCGTATGACCAGAGCGCCTTCGGCTACGACGAGAACGTCTCCCGCCGGGCCGCCCACGGGCACGCCCAGGAGCCCTACGCCGACCCGTACCAGGATCCCTACCAGGACCCGTACCAGGATCCCTACCAGGAGGGGCGGCGGCGGCCGGGGCACGGCCGGGGGCCCGGCGGGC
>DATADI010000031.1:0-2317 GCA_036258615.1 Thermomonospora sp.
GTGGCCGAGGGCCGTTCCAACAAGGAGATCGCCGCGGCGCTGGTCATCTCCGCCAAGACGGCCAGCGTGCACGTCTCCAACATCCTGGCCAAGCTCGGGGTCGCCGGGCGCGGTGCGGACGGCTAGGGCTGGTGCGGGACGCGCGCCACGCAGAAGACGGTCTGGCCGAACGGCGGCCGGATCACCTTCTCGATGGCGCGGGTGGCCGGCACGACCGTACGGTCGTAGATCTTGACCAGCCGGGGGTCGGGGTAGCCGACGCTGCCCCGGCGGACGGCGACCCACCAGGCGAGGCCGCCGAGGAAGTTGATCGGCTTGCACACCTCGGGGACCAGCCCGGCGGCGCGCACCGACCGGCTGAGGGTGGCCGGGGTGTACCGGGTGACGTGCCCGACCTTGCGGTCGAACTCGCCGTACAGCTGCATGTAGCCGGGGACCCAGATGACGATCCGGCCGCCCGGCAGCGTCACCGCGGCCAGGTCGCGCAGCGCCCGCACGTCGTCCTTGATGTGCTCCAGGACGTTCATCATGACGACGGTGTCGACCTTGCGCCGGATCTCGATCTCTGCGGGGAGTTCGAGGGGGATGACCTCGACGTCGGGGTTGCCCTCGTAGCGTTCCCGGAGCCGCCCCACGCAGTACGGGTCGTTGTCGCTGACCACCAGGTAGTCGAGGCGGCCCGCGAACTGCTCGGAGAAGTGCCCCAGGCCGGAGCCGACCTCCAGCAGCGACCTGCCCACGTGGGGGGCCACCATGTCGTACTCGTACTGCCGGTAGTTGCGCGCCTCGTCGCCGCCGAGGTGGTTCTCCAGGGCGCCCTCCCCGGCGGCGGGCTGGACGACCTCCCCGTCCCCGGCGGTGGGGACGGCCGGGCGCGGCCTGCTGCCGAGCAGCTTCATGAGGGTGCCGGCAATGGACTTGTCCTGCTTCGATGACTGCATACGTTCCCGCTCGCTGACTGCACCACCCGGCCTGTCACCGACGTGCTGCTTGTGCGTTCGACTGGATGTTCGCCGGATCGGCAGGAACGGCCGCCGGGCGGCGGCCCACAGGCGGGCCGATCTCGGGCGCGAAGACCGGGTCAGTCTAACGGCTGCCGCACCGGCGCTCGGCCCGGTGTGGTCAATGGCGGGTAAGCGCGGTCACAGGGTGAGCGTCAGCGTGCGGGTCAGCCGGGCCGCGGTGGCGTGCAGCCGGGGCGCGGCGGCCACGATCTCGGGCAGCCGCGCGGGGCGGCAGGAGACGGCCAGCGCCGCGACCACGTCGCCGTCCGCGTCGGTGACGGGCACCGCCGCGCAGCCGGTGCCGAGGGCGTACTCCTCGCGGTCGAACGCCAGCGCGCCGGGGGCGGGCAGCACCCGCAGCAGTTCGCGGGGCTCGGTGATGGTGTGCGGGGTGAGGTCCACCAGCGGGTGGCCGGCGAGGTAGTCGCGGCGGCGGTCCTCGTCGAGCTGGCCGAGGACGCACTTGCCGATCGCGGTGGCGTGGGCGGCCTCGTCGAAGCCCACCCACAGGTCCACGCGGGGCGTGCGGGGGCCGTCGGCGATGTCGATGATGCGGATCTCGCCGTCCTCGTGCATCCCGAAGTAGGCCGCCGCGCCGAGGTCGTCGCGCAGCGCCACGAGGGCGGGCCGGATCCGCGCCAGCAGCCGCTGGGCGCGGCTCTCGCCCTGCAGGGCCTCCAGCCGGTCGCCCAGCACCCACACGCCGGTGGACAGCCGGGTGGCGTAGCCCTCGTGGGCGAGGGTGCGCAGCAGGTGGTACGTCGTGGCCAGCGGCAGCCGCGCCTCACGGGCGAGCACCTTGGCGGGCGCGCCGTCAGGATGCGAGGCCACCGCCTCCATCAGGTGCAGCGCACGTTGCACCGAGGCGATGAGAGTCGGCTTCCGTGTCTCGCTCATCACGGACAGCGAACCCTTCCGCATCGGCTCGGTCAAGGGGTTTGCCGATACTCGGCCCGCCGTCCTCGCCGCCGCCCCGCGGGGGCGGCGGCATCAGTGCCGCCCAGGGGGAAGAACCCAGGAGTAACTTCACACGGAGGGAGCCGATATGAGCCGGCCGAGCCAGGCGCCCACGGCCGACAGGGCCGCAGGGGCCGCCGCCGTGGACGAGCGGACCGCCCGCCGGGTCGCCGAGGAGGCCCGCGAGGTCGAATGGCGGTTGCCCAGCTTCGGGAAGAACCTGTTCATGGGGGACCTGCGGATGGACCTGGTGCATCCGCATCCGCGCCCCTCCCCCGAGGCCGCCGAGAAGGGCGAGGCGTTCCTCACGCGGCTACGGGAGTTCTGCGCGGACCACGTGGACTCCCAGCGGATCG
>DATADI010000032.1:0-16681 GCA_036258615.1 Thermomonospora sp.
CTTCGAGCCCCGCCGTCCCTGACCGCCGGGCGGGGAGGCCACCGGCGGCGGGGGCGCCCCCTGGAACCCGGGCACCGGCGACGCCACCGCCTGATCCGGCGGCGGAAACGCCCCCGGAACACCACCCACCGGAACGCCACCCGCCGGGACGCCGCCCGGTGGGGTCGCCGCCTCGGGTGACACCGCCGGGGAGCCCGGTGGGGGCAACGGCTGCGCGCTCGGTACGGGGGCCGCCGGGGGTACGGCGGCGGCGGCCATCGGTCCCGCGGGGGCGGCGAGCCCGGGATGCGGGGCCGTGGCGTCCTGCCGGAGCCCGGCCTCCTCCTGGCCGAACTGCTCGGTCCACTCCCCCGGCCCCGTGTCCGGACCACCGGCACCGGGGCGTACCGGCGCCACGACCACGTCCTCGGGGTCGTCCACCGGCAGGTCGGTCACGGTGGCCGGGGCGACCGGGTCGACCGCGGTGTCCTCCATCGGGTCGCGGTCGTCGGGGAGCGGCCGGTCCACGAGCGTGTCCTCGGCCGGGGAGGCGGGGGACGTCCGCTCGGGGATCCGGAACTCCGCGGTCGTCTGGTGGTCAGGCGGGACGTGGCCCGGCTCGTCGGCGCTCAACTCGTCACCTTCCGCACAGCCCAGGGGGTTTCCTCTCAGCATCCGACGACCGCGAGGGCCCCGAGGTTCGCCGTGTCCGGCGTTCCGTGTCCCGCGACGGGCCCGGCGCGTCCCCCGGATAGGGTCGTGCCGACCGCGAGGGAAGGGGTTCGAGGATGTCCGTGGTGAAGATCAACGTGCTGACCGTCAGCCCGGAGATGCGCGAGGAGCTGGAGCGGCGGTTCGGCGGCCGGGCGGGGCTGGTGGAGTCCGCCGACGGGTTCGAGCACTTCGAGCTGCTCCGCCCGGTCGAGGGGACCGACCGGTATCTCGTGTACACGCGTTGGGCCAGCGAGGACGCGTTCCGCAAGTGGACCGAGAGCCAGGACTTCCGGCGCGGCCACGCCGAGGCCGCCAAGGACGCGGGCCACGGGCACGGTCACGGGCACGGCGGACCGGCGGCCATGGGCGCGGAGCTGTGGAGCTTCGAGGTCGTCCAGAGCGCCGCGCCCAAGCCGCCGGAGGGCTGAGCGTCCGTCAGCGGGAGACGAGGTCCGCGTAGTCGGGGTGCCGCTCGATCCAGCCCTTGATGAACGGGCACAGCGGCACCGCCCGCAGCCCCTTGGACCGGACGTCGTCGAGCGCGCCCCGGGCGAGCGCGCCGCCGAGGCCCCGTCCCTCGAACTCGGGGTCCACCTCGGTGTGGGTGAACACCCTCGCGCCGTCGCGCGTCCGGTACTCGGCGAACCCGGCGAGCCGCCCGTCCACCCGGATCTCGTACCGGCTCTCGCCCGCGTTCTCGCTGATCTCCTGGCTCATGCCGGTATCAGTGCCCACGGGACGCGGATCATTCCCCGCGACGGCGCTCATCCGGCTCGTACCCGGCGCGCAGCAGCCCGTAGGTCACCGCGTCCTCCATGGCCTGCCAGGACGCCTCGATGACGTTCTGGTCCACGCCGACGGTGCTCCAGGAGGTCTCGCCGTCGCTGGTCTCCTGCAGGACCCGGGTGACCGCGCCGGTGCCCAGCCGGCCCAGCTCCAGGATGCGGACCTTGTAGTCGACCAGCTCCATCCGGGCCAGCTCGGGGAAGAGCTGCTCCAGGGCGGTGCGCAGGGCCCGGTCCAGGGCGTTCACCGGGCCGTTGCCCTCGCCGGTGCACACGATCCGCTCGCCCTTGGCGTGCAGCTTGACGGTGGCCTCGCTGACGATCTCGCCGTCCGGGCGGCGCTCCACGATGACCCGCCAGGACTCCACATCGAAGTGCCGGGTCCGGGAGCCGTTCAGCTCCTCCTTGAGCAGCAGCTCGAACGACGCGTCGGCCGCCTCGAAGGTGTAGCCCCGCGCCTCCAGGTCCTTGACCCGCTCGACGACCTGGCGGGCCTTCTCGCCGGACAGGTCGTACCCCAGCTCACGGCCCTTCAGCTCGACGGAGGCGCGCCCGGCCATGCTGGAGACCAGCATCCGCATGTCGTTGCCGACCCTGGCCGGGTCGATGTGCTGGTAGAGGTCGGGGTCGACCTTGACGGCGGAGGCGTGCAGCCCGGCCTTGTGCGCGAACGCCGACACGCCGACGTAGGGCTGCTGCGGGCTCGGGGAGACGTTGGTGACCTCGGAGACGGCGTGCGCGATCCGGGTCATCTCGGCGAGCTGTTCGTCGGACACCAGCCGCATGCCGCGCTTGAGCTGGAGGTTGCCGACCACGGTGAACAGGTTGGCGTTGCCGCTGCGCTCGCCGTACCCGTTGGCGCAGCCCTGGACGTGGGTGGCGCCCGCCTTCACGGCGGCGAGGGTGTTGGCGACGGCGCAGCCGGAGTCGTCGTGGCAGTGGATGCCGACGCGGGCCCCGGCGCCGACGACCTCGTGCACCACCTCGGCCAGCTCGTCGGGGAGCATCCCGCCGTTGGTGTCGCACAGCGCGATCACGTCGGCGCCCGCCTCGGCGGCGGTGAGCACGACCTCCATCGCGTACGCCCGGTTGGCCTGGAAGCCGTCGAAGAAGTGCTCGGCGTCCAGGAACACGCGCCGGCCCTCCGCACGCAGGTGGGAGACCGTGTCGCGGATCATCGCGAGGTTCTCCTCCAGCGTCGTGCGGAGGGCCAGTTCCACGTGCCGGTCGTGACTCTTGGCGACCAGGGTCACGACCGGCGCTCCCGAGTCGCGCAGGGCGGCCACCAGGGGGTCGTCGGCGGCCTTCATCCCGGCCCGGCGGGTCGCGCCGAACGCGGTGAGCTGCGCGTGCTTCAGGTCCAGCTCGGTCTGAGCGCGCCTGAAGAACTCGGTGTCCTTGGGGTTGGCGCCCGGCCAGCCGCCCTCGATGAACCCGACGCCCAGGTCGTCGAGATGGCGCGCGATGGCCAGCTTGTCGGCCACGGAGAGGTTGAGCCCCTCCTGCTGCGCGCCGTCGCGCAGCGTCGTGTCGTAGACGTGGAATCCGTCGCTGTGCATGGTCGTTCGATCCCTCCAAGGGGACGGTGGGCGGCGCCGGGAAAAGCAAAAGACCCCTCACGGACGTGAGAGGTCTGCGCGCCGGCGATGTCCTGTTACGTGCCGGCGCGCCAGCCGATAATGACGAGGCCGTGGCGCATGATGGACCCTGTCTACCACAGCCCTGACGCGACGGTCACATCGGTCTCACGTGTCGAGACGCCGCCCCCGGGGCGGGGGCGGCGCCCGGCACCATCAGATGATCTTGTGGACCCAGCCGTACGGGTCGGGCCGGGTGCCGTACTGGATGCCGACCAGCTCCTCGCGCAGCCGCATCGACACCGGGCCGGGCTCGCCGTCGCCGACGGTGAAGGAGCCCTCGGCGGTCTTCACGCCGCCGACCGGGCTGATGATCGCGGCGGTGCCGCAGCCGAACACCTCAGTGATCTCGCCCGAGGCGCAGCCGGCCCGCCACTCGTCGATGGAGATCCGCCCCTCCTCCACCGGAAGGCCGAGGTCGGGGGCCAGTTTGAGCAGCGAGTCGCGGGTCACCCCGGGCAGCAGCGTGCCGGTGAGGGCGGGTGTCAGCAGCCGGGCGTCGGCGCCGGAGCCGTAGACGAACACCAGGTTCATCGAGCCGACCTCCTCGACCCAGCGGTGCTCGGCGGCGTCGAGCCACACCACCTGGTCGCACCCGGCGGCCACCGCGTCGGCCTGGGCGGCGAACGAGGCCGCGTAGTTGCCGCCGGTCTTGGCGTCGCCCGTGCCGCCGGGCGCGGCGCGGGTGTAGCGGTCGGAGGCCCAGACCGTGACCGGCTTGACGCCCTGCGGGTAGTACAGGCCGGACGGCGAGGCGATGACCATGAACAGGTAGTCCTGCGCGGGGCGCTGCACCCCGAGCGCCCGCGTGGTGGCGAACAT
The DNA here is from genome assembly GCA_036258615.1 of Thermomonospora sp. Classification (GTDB taxonomy): domain Bacteria; phylum Actinomycetota; class Actinomycetes; order Streptosporangiales; family Streptosporangiaceae; genus Thermomonospora. The sequence goes on from DATADI010000032.1 coordinate 3,938, forward strand.
GAACGGCCGCAGGTACAGGCTGTAGCCCTCGGCGGACGGGACCCAGGCGCGGTCGGTGGACACCAGCAGCTCCAGCGCCCGGACGAACACGTCCTCGGGCAGCTCCGGCATCGCCATCCGCCGCGCCGACCGGTTGAACCGGGCCGCGTTGCTCTCCGGCCGGAAGGTGACCACCGAGCCGTCCGGCTGGACGTACGCCTTGAGCCCCTCGAAGATCTCCTGGGCGTAGTGCAGCACCGACGTGGCCGGGTCCAGCGAGACCGGCCCGTACGGCTCCAGGCGGGCGTCGTGCCAGCCGCGGCCCTCGGCGTACCGGATGGTGATCATGTGGTCGGTGAAGTACTGGCCCCAGCCGGGGTTCGCCAGGATGCGCTCGCGCTCGGCCTCGGGGGTGGGGTTCGGCGAGAGCGTGACGGTGAAATCGAGGGTGCTGCTCATGATCTGGGTCCTCTCCCGGAGCGCTCGGCGGCGGCCTCGTCGCCGCCCCGGCACTCCCATTGTCATACTTCGTCCGGCTCTCCTGGGATCACGGGCGCACGAAAAACCGGGCGGCCCGTGGGGCACGCCCGGAGATTCTCCTGCTGACCAGCGGAGGACGGCGTGCCGCTAGCCGGCTACTCGCCCGGCGATGGCGTCGCCGACCTCGTGGGTCGCGCGGACGGCGGTGCCGCGCTCGGCCAGGTCGGCGGAGACGGCCTGTTCCACCCGCCGGGCGGCCTCGGGAGCGCCGACGTGGTCGAGCAGCATGGCGACCGACAGGATGGTGGCGGTCGGGTCGGCCTTGGCCTGCCCGGCGATGTCCGGGGCGCTGCCGTGCACCGGCTCGAACATCGACGGCGCGGTGCGGTCCGGGTTGACGTTGCCGGAGGCGGCCAGACCGATGCCGCCGGCGATGGCGGCGCCGATGTCGGTGATGATGTCGCCGAACAGGTTGTCGGTGACGATCACGTCGAACCGCTGCGGCTGGTTGACGAAGAACATGGTGGCCGCGTCGACGTGGCAGTAGTCGGTGGCGACCTGCGGGTACTCGGCGCCGACCCGGGCCAGGACGCGCTGGTAGAGGTCACCGGCGAAGGTCAGCACGTTGTCCTTGTGGACGAGCGTGAGCTTCCTGCGCGGCCGGGACGCGGCCACCTCGAAGGCGTACCGGATCACCCGCTCGACGCCGAACGCGGTGTTGACGCTCTCCTGGGTGGCGACCTCGTGCGGCGTGCCCCGCCGGAGCACCCCGCCGACCCCGGTGTAGGGGCCCTCGGTGCCCTCGCGGACGACGACCATGTCGACGTCCTCGGGCTTGACCCCCGCCAGCGGGGTCGCGACGCCCGGGAACAGCTTCACCGGGCGCAGGTTGACGTAGTGGTCCAGCTCGAAGCGGGCGCGCAGCAGCAGCCCCCGCTCCAGCACCCCGCTCGGGACGCTCGGGTCGCCGACGGCGCCGAGCAGGATGACGTCCTGCCCGCGCAGCTCCTCCAGCACGCCGTCCGGCAGGGTCTCGCCGGTCCGGTGCCAGCGCGCCGCCCCCAGGTCGTAGGAGGTGCGGTCGAACGCCAGCCCGTGGGCCGGGGCGACGGCGTCGAGGACCTTGAGGCCCTCGGCGACGACCTCGGGCCCGATCCCGTCTCCGGGGATCACGGCGAGTCGGATGGTGCGGGTGCTGCTGGAAGCCATGGGGCGTACCTTAGTGCATACGTCTCAGTGCGTGAGCATGGATCTCACATTCCGGACCGCGTGGTCTCAGCGGGGGCTGCGCCCGCCGTTGTCGCGGCGGTCCAGGGCGGCCTGCAGGGCCTTGGCGGCCTCCTCGCGGGCGTCGGACTCGGTGTTCTGGGCATGCGTGTCGCTCATGGAAGACTCCGTGATCGCGCTGCTGGGAAAATCGGCTCGCGGCCCGCCGCCGGGCGTCCCGTTCGGCGCCCTCGGGCGGTACGGCCGCGGCGGCCTCGCAGGATCGCCACGCAGTGCCGCCGTCGTCACCAGCGAGGTTACCCGCTCGTAGGCGATGCATCCCAGTCCTCGGCGGGACATCTCGCCATCTGAGACACCAAACCGCCCCCGGCGCCGGGCGGCGCCGGGAGCGGTTCGCGGAAAGGGACCGGGGTCAGTCGCCGTCGAGGTCCACGCGACGGCCCATGTCGGCGCCGATCTCGTCGCGGATGGCCTCCAGCAGGTCCGGGGTGATCGCCGAGTCGACGGTCAGGGCGATGAGCGCCGTGCCGCCCTTGGCGTTCCGGCCGACCTGCATGCTGGCGATGTTGATCTGGGTGTCGCCGAGCAGCTTCCCGACCACGCCGACGATGCCGGGCCGGTCGGTGTAGGAGAAGAACGCCATGTGACCGGCGGGCACCAGCTCCATGTCGTACCCGTTGATCTCGACGATCCGCTCGATGTGCTTGGGGCCGGTCAGGGTGCCCGACACCGACACGACCGTCCCGTCGGCCATGGTGCCGCGCACCTGCACCACGTTGCGCCAGTCGGGGCTCTCCTCGCTGGTGGTGAGGGTGACCTCGACGCCGCGGTCGCGGGCCAGCAGCGGGGCGTTGACGAACGTCACCGCCTCCTCCACCACGTCCAGGAACACGCCCTTGAGCGCGGCCAGCTCCAGCACCTTGACGTCGTGGCCGGTGATCTCGCCGCGGACCACCACGTCCAGGCGGACCGGGACGCCCCCGGCCAGCGCGGTGAAGATCCGGCCGAGCTTCTCGGCCAGCGGCAGGCCCGGCTTGACGTCCTCGGCGACCGCGCCGCCCTGCACGTTGACCGCGTCCGGGACGAACTCCCCGGCCAGCGCGAGCTTGACGGACCGGGCGACCTGCGTGCCGGCCTTCTCCTGCGCCTCGTGGGTGCTGGCGCCCAGGTGCGGGGTGACCACCACGTTGTCGTGGTGGAACAGCGGGCTGTCGGTGCACGGCTCGCTGGAGAACACGTCCAGCCCGGCCCCGGCCACCCGGCCCTCCTTGAGGGCGAGGTCGAGGGCGCTCTCGTCGACGATGCCGCCGCGGGCGGCGTTGACGATCCGCACCGACGGCTTGACCTCCCGCAGCTCCTTGTCGCCGATGAGGCCGAGGGTCTCGGGGGTCTTGGGCAGGTGGACGGTGATGAAGTCGCTCTCGCGCAGCAGCTCGTCCAGCGAGACCAGCCGCACGCCCAGCTGGGCGGCGCGGGCGGCCTGCACGTACGGGTCGTAGGCGACGACCTCCATGTCGAAGGCCGCCAGCCGCTGGGCCACCAGCACGCCGATGCGGCCCAGGCCCAGCACGCCGACGGTCTTGCCCTGCAGCTCGACGCCGGTGTACTTGGAGCGCTTCCACTCCCCGGCCTTGAGGGCGGAGTGGCCCTGTGGCACGTTCCGGGCGGTGGCCAGCAGCAGCGCGATGGCGTGCTCGGCGGCGGTGACGATGTTGGAGGTCGGGGCGTTCACCACCATGACACCGGCCTTGGTGGCCGCCTCGACGTCGACGTTGTCGAGCCCGACGCCGGCGCGGGCCACCACCCGCAGCTTCTTGGCGTGCTCGAACACCTCGGCGTTGACCTTGGTGGCGCTGCGGACGATGAGCGCGTCCACGTCGGCGACGGCGGGCAGCAGCGCGGCGCGGTCGGCGCCGTCGATGTGGCGGACGTCGAAGTCGGCCGACAGCACCTCGATTCCGGCCGGTGAGAGTTCTTCGGCTACGAGGACGACAGGCTTGCTCAAGGAAGGTCCTTTGGATGTGGATTGTGTAGCTGAGGTCAGCGAGCCCACGTCCTCGTGATCCTCGCCCCGTACGAGGAGTCTAGTCGTCCCGGGGCCTTTGCCCGTTACCGCGGGGGGCACGTCCCCGAACGCGTCGAATGCCCTGATCGGCCGGTTCACCGGCGGTGACTCAGCGCACCGCGACGACGGTGCTCTCCTCGCGGACGTCGGCGGCGGCGGGACCCTCGGCCGTGTCCCGGGGAGCGTCCTGCGGGGCCGCCGCCGCGCGCCCGCCCCGGCAGAACGCCACGCCCGCCGCCAGGCACGCCAGCGGCACGGCCGCCAGCGCGTACCGGTAGTCGAACTGGGCGGTGGCCGCCGGGACGACGATCAGGACGCCCGACAGCGACCAGGGCAGCAGGGCCGGGCCGCCGCCGCGCCGCCGCCCGGCGAACGCCCACGCCAGCGCGGCGGCCAGGATCAGCCCCAGGACGGTCCCGCGCAGGTAGACGTGCCGCTGGTAGGTCTCCAGGAACCCGGCGTACGGCTGGACGACCCTGGTGGTGACCCGGCCGGGCTGGTACGCCTGCAGGGTCGGCAGCACGTGCTCGGGCGGCCGGACCGCGGTGTCCCGGAACAGGTAGTGGTTGTAGGTGAACTCCTCGGGGTACACCGGGTGCCCCCACTGGAACGTGCGGGCCACGTCCACGGCGACGATCCGCAGGTAGTCGCCCGGCTGCGTGAGCATCGCCCGCCGCGCGAACGACCCGGCGACCCGGTTCTGCTCCTCGTTGAACGCCCCGCCGGGGATGCGCCGCACCGGCGCGAACGGCCCCCACACGTACGACCCGGCGGCCTTGCGGTTGGACGGGTCGGCCGCCACGCACAGCGGCATCTCCTCGGGCGGCGGGCGCATCTTCTCGCAGTCGGCGAACGCCATCGACCGGCTGTAGAGGAAGATCCCGGAGCTGCGGGTCAGCTCCAGGCCGCCGTGGTGGGCGTTGTACCACTGCATGTAGCAGGCGATCGGCACCGCGCAGGTGACCACCAGCGCGGCGACCGGACGCCACCCGGCGCGCCGGACGGCCAGGTACACCGCGCCGATCAGCAGCAGCGGGATGCCCACCGACCGGGTGAGCGCGGCCAGCCCCAGCAGCGACCCCGCCAGCGCCGCCTGCCGCGTCCCCGGCTCGCCGAGCAGCACGCACACCGCCGCGACCACCAGGAACACGAACAGGGTGTCCGACAGGACCATGTGCTCCAGCTGGATCTGGAACGCGTCGAACAGCACCGGCACGGTCGCCAGCGACGCCGCCCAGCCCGGGGCCCCGAACCGGCGGCGCAGCACCCCGTAGATCATCACGGCGATGCCCAGCCCCATCAGGTGCTGCAGCGCCGCGACCAGCGCGAAGCTGTGGAAGTCCTTGACCAGCCACAGCAGCAGCGGGTACCCGCTCGGCCGGATCAGCCCCGGCTCCAGCCGCTGCGCCGCGCCGACGTAGTCGTAGGAGTCGGGGAACCACATGACCGACTGGTAGCCGAGCATGGCCCCCACCCGCAGGACGGCCGCGAGCAGCAGCAACGGCAGGAAGACGCGGTGCTCGAACAGCCGAGCTCGCAAGGCGGCCTCCTGCCCGTCCGTGTGGGACCGTCACCCCGACGCGCACGGCAGGCCCACCGCCCGATCCGCGGGGGTGTGCGCGCATCGTCTACGACCGTGGAGCCGGGTGGCGGCCTGGCGGCCCGGCCTCCCGCTCCGTCGGGTTACCCCGCCGATGATATTGGCATCCCCTCGGCCCCGTGCGGGTTCGGGGTGCGTTCGACCCGGAATCGTAAGACCCGGCAAACCCGGGGAGGGCCCGGATCCGCAGGTGGGGCGGCCGGTGGGGCCCTCACCGGAAGCCCCGTGGAATCAGGCCGGGCGCGGCGCGACACGCCCGGCGGTTCTGCCCTCCGGGAGGCCCGCCAGCCCCTACGGTGACCCTGGTCCCATTCATACGGATATCAGGAGAACCCTTGACCACGGAACCGGAAGCGAGCGTGCTGCACGATGTCCTGCGCGTGTACGACCACCGGTTCCTCGACCTCGACGGCGGCCAGCGCCGCCGGCTGGTGCAGGGCACCCGCCACGTCCTGGGGGACGGCCTGAGCGACGCGGTGCGCGCCGCGCTGCCGTCCGCCTACCGGATGCGCGCGTTCTGCATCCAGCACGGCCTGGACGACGAACTGGAACGGATGATCCGCGACGAGGCCGAGGGCAGGCGGGAGGGCGCCGTGGTGGTCGGCGGCCGGGTCTACGCCGTCTACCCCTATCTGCGCGGCGTCCCCCGCAAGGACGCCGACATCACCGGTGAGGTGCGGGCCGGGCACCGGCTGGACGCGGTGGCCTGGCAGGGCGAACGGCTGCGGATCCGCGGCTGGGCGGCGATCGAACGGGTCGAGGCCCGCACGGTGCTGACCGAGCTGGTCCTGCGCGAGCGGACGGCCGGGACCGAGCACCGGTTTCCCACCACCCCGCGTGATCAGGGTTTCGAGGCGGCCCTGGAGTTCGGCGGGGTGGGGCCGGGCCGCTGGGACACGTACGTGGTCGTCACCGTCCACGGCATCAAACGCCGGGCCCGTTTCGGCCGTGTCCGCGACCCGAAACTCTCCACCGACCCGATGCCCCGCCGCATCACCCTGCCCGAGGGCCAGGCGGGCGCCACCGCGTACTTCACCAAGGGCGGCTACCTGGCGATCAAGGTCAACGGAGCCCGCCGCCCCACCCCCCTGAGGACCCGGATCCTCAAGAGGATCAAGACCCGGCACAACCAGCTACGGGTGTTCTGAGCCGACAGCGACGGGTGTTCTAAGCCGAGCCACAGGAAATGCCCGGCCCTTCAGGTGGGCGGCCCGGAGCGCCAGCGGAGGGCCGCCCACCTGAAGCTCACGAGGCCGGGCGCGGAGGGTGGAGGGGGGTCGCCCCCCCATGATCAGTCAGAGAGCCAGCTCATCATGGGGCGGAGCTTGGCACCGGTCTGCTCGATCGGGTGGTTGCCGAGCTCCTCGCGGTACTTGAGGTGGTTGACCTGGCCGCCGTCGAACTCGTTGACCAGTTCGCGGGCGAACTCGCCGGACTGGACCTCGGCGAGGATCTGCTTCATGGCGGCCTTGGTCTCCGGGGTCACCACGCGGGGGCCGCGGGTGTAGCCGCCGTACTCGGCGGTGTCGGACACCGACCAGTACATCTTCTGGATGCCGCCCTCGTACATGAGGTCGACGATCAGCTTCATCTCGTGGAGGCACTCGAAGTAGGCGACCTCGGGCTGGTAGCCGGCCTCGATGAGGGTCTCGAAGCCGGCCTTGATCAGCTCGGAGACGCCGCCGCACAGCACGGCCTGCTCACCGAACAGGTCGGTCTCGGTCTCCTCGGTGAAGGTGGTCTTGATACCGCCGGCGCGGAGGCCGCCGATGCCCTTGGCGTACGACAGCACCAGGGGCCAGGCGTTGCCGGTGGCGTCGTTCTCGACGGCGACCAGGACGGGCACGCCGCGCCCGGCGGTGAACTGGCGGCGGACGAGGTGGCCGGGGCCCTTGGGGGCGACCATGGCGACGTCGACGCCCTCGGGGGCCTCGATGAGGCCGTACCGGATGTTGAGGCCGTGGCCGAAGAAGAGGGCGTCGCCCTCGACGAGGGCGGGCTTGATGTCGTTGGTGTACAGGTCGCGCTGGACGTGGTCCGGCGCGAGGATCATGATGAGGTCGGCCTCCTCGGCGGCCTCGGCCGGGGTGACGACCCGCAGCCCGTCCGCCTCGGCCTTCTCGCGGCTCCTGGAGCCCTCCTTGAGCCCGACCCGGACGTCCACGCCGGAGTCCCGCAGCGACAGCGCGTGGGCGTGGCCCTGGCTGCCGTAGCCGATCACGGCCACGTGCCGCCCCTGGATGACGCTGAGGTCGGCGTCGTTGTCGTAGAACATTTCAGCCACTTGCGTGTGCCTCTCTTGTGTGGTGGGTGGCGCGGCTAGGCGCTGCGGTCGAGCGCGCGCAGGGAACGGTCGGTGATGGAGCGGGCGCCGCGGCCGATGGCGACCATGCCGGACTGGACCAGCTCCTTGATGCCGAAGGGCTCCAGGACGCGGATCAGGGCCTCCAGCTTGTCGCGGTTGCCGGTGGCCTCGATGGTGACCGCGTCGGGGGCCACGTCGACGACCTTGGCCCGGAACAGCTGCACGGTCTCCAGCACCTGGGAGCGGGTCTCGGCGTCGGCGCGCACCTTGACCAGCACCAGTTCGCGCTGCACCGAGGAGGACGGGTCCAGCTCGACGATCTTGAGCACGTTGACCAGCTTGTTGAGCTGCTTGGTGACCTGCTCCAGCGGGAGTTCCTCCACGTTGACCACGATGGTCATCCGGGAGATCTCCGGGTGCTCGGTGGTGCCCACGGCGAGCGAGTCGATGTTGAAGCCGCGCCGGGAGAACAGCGCCGCGACCCGCGCGAGGATGCCCGGCTTGTTCTCCACCAGCACCGACAGCGTGTGACGGCTCATCGCGGTCAGTCTCCGTTCTCCCACTCGGGCGCGAGGTCGCGCGCGATCTTGATGTCGTCGTTGCTGGTCCCGGCGGCGACCATCGGCCAGACCATGGCGTCCTCGTGGACGACGAAGTCGATGACCACCGGGGCGTCGTTGATCTCCATCGCCTTGCGGATGGTCTCCTCGACGTCCTCGGGGCGCTCGCAGCGGAGCCCGACGCAACCGTACGCCTCGGCGAGCTTGACGAAGTCGGGGATGCGCTTGGCGGTCGACAGGTTGGTGTTGGAGTAGCGCTCGTTGTAGAAGAGCGTCTGCCACTGGCGGACCATGCCGAGGTTGCCGTTGTTGATGACCGCGATCTTGACGGGGATGCCCTCGATCGCGCAGGTCGCCAGTTCCTGGTTGGTCATCTGGAAGCAGCCGTCGCCGTCGATCGCCCAGACCTCGGTGTCGGGCCGGCCGACCTTGGCTCCCATCGCCGCCGGGACCGCGTAGCCCATGGTGCCCGCGCCGCCGGAGTTGAGGAACGCGCCGGGCCGCTCGTACCTGATGAACTGGGCGGCCCACATCTGGTGCTGCCCGACGCCGGCGACGTAGTAGGCGTCGGGGCCGACCAGCTCGCCGATCTTCTCGATGACGTACTGCGGGGACAGCGACCCGTCGGCGGGCTGGTCGTACCCGAGGGGGTAGGTCTGCCGCCACGCGTCGAGCTGCTTCCACCAGGCGTCGTAGTCGCCGCGCCGCCCGGCCTCGTGCTCGGCCTGCACCGCCACGATCAGGTCGGCGATGACCTCGCGGGCGTCGCCGACGATGGGGACGTCGGCGTGCCGGTTCTTGGAGATCTCGGCGGGGTCGATGTCGGCGTGCACGACCTTGGCGTCGGGGGCGAAGCTGTCGAGCCGCCCGGTGACGCGGTCGTCGAAGCGGGCGCCGAGGGCGACCAGCAGGTCGGCGCGCTGCAGGGCGCCGACCGCGCCGACGGTGCCGTGCATGCCGGGCATGCCCATGTGCAGCGGGTGGCTGTCGGGCAGCGCGCCCTTGGCCATCAGGGTGGTGACCACCGGGGCGCCGGTCAGCTCGGCCAGCACCTTCAGCTCGGCCGCCGCGCCCGCCTTGATCACACCGCCGCCGACGTACAGCACGGGCCGCTTGGCGGCGGTGAGCAGCCGGGCGGCCTCGCGGACCTGCTTGGAGTGCGGGCGGGTCACCGGCCGGTAGCCGGGGAGCTGCATCGGCTCGGGCCAGACGAAGTCCACGGTGGCCTGAAGGGCGTCCTTGGCGATGTCGACCAGGACCGGGCCGGGGCGGCCGGTGGAGGCGATGTGGAACGCCTCGGCGATGGTGCGGCCGATGTCGCGGGCGTCGGTGACGAGGAAGTTGTGCTTGGTGATCGGCATCGTGATGCCGGCGATGTCGGCCTCCTGGAACGCGTCGGTCCCGATGTAGCCGCTGGCCACCTGGCCGGTGATCGCGACGATCGGCACCGAGTCCATGTACGCGTCGGAGATCGGGGTCACCAGGTTGGTGGCGCCCGGCCCGCTGGTGGCCATGCACACGCCGACCTTGCCGGTGACCATCGCGTAGCCCTGTGCGGCGTGCCCGGCGCCCTGCTCGTGCCGGACCAGGATGTGCCGCACCTTCTGGGAGTCGAAGAGGGGGTCGTAGGCCGGGAGGATCGCTCCCCCGGGGATGCCGAACACGGTGTCGACCCCGACGTTCTCCAGGGCCCGGATGAGCGCCTGAGCTCCCGTCATCTGTTCGGTCGTCATGCCTTTTCCTTGGGTGGGAGAGTGATCCTGGCCAACAAAAAACCCCTCGCGCCGGTACGGGCGATCGAGGGGAGCGCGCAGGCGAAGCGACTCGGTCAGCCTGCGCGCCGACCAAGTACTACGAGGATCATGGGGATGCTCTGCACGGGTACACCTTCGCCGACTTCGCCGCCGGGGTCAAATCCGTGGACAGGAAATCTCACCATCCGAGATGGATCAGCCGGGTGACAGGGCCGGGCCGTGCAGCGGGACGCCGGGATCGCCGGGTCCGTCCGGTCCCCGCCGCGCGCCCGGCGCGGGCCGCCCGCCGGTGGTGAGGTTGGTGCGCAGCAGCGACTCGGCGGGGCCCGCCGACATCGGCCGGGCCACCAGGAAGCCCTGCCCCCGCGGGCACTCCATCTCCCGCAGCAGCTCGAGCTGCTCGGGGCGTTCGATGCCCTCGGCGACCACGGTGAGACCCAGATCACGGCCGAGCCGCACGATGGTGCGGGTCAACAGGGTCAGCGTCTCGTCGCGGCCCAGCCCGGCCACGAACGACGGGTCGATCTTGATCACGTCGACCGGGAGCTGCCCGAGGTAGGCCAGCGAGGCGTAGCCGGTGCCGAAGTCGTCGATGGCCAGCCGGACGCCCAGGTCGCGCAGCGCGCTGAGCCGCTCGACGTTGTGCCCGGCGTCCTCGACGAGCACCTCCTCCTTGACCTCCAGGGTGAGGGCGTGCGGGGGCAGGCCGGTCTCCTCCAGCGCGGCGGCCACCGACTCCACGAACCGGGGGGCGGCGATCTGCCGGGCGGTGAAGTTGACCGACAGGCCCACGTCCCAGGACTCGGCGCGCCAGCGGGCCACCTGGCGGCACGCCTCGCGCAGCACCCAGTCGCCCAGCGGGATCATCAGCCCGGACTCCTCGGCGGGCCGGATGAAGTCGCGGGGCGGCACCGAGTCGTTGCCGCGCCACCAGCGCACCAGCGCCTCGACCCCGGTGACCCGGGAGGTCGGCAGCTCCACCACCGGCTGGAACTCGATGGCGAACTGCTCCTCCGCCAGCGCCCGCTGCAGGTCGGTGCCCAGCTCCAGCCGCCGGACGACGTCGGCGTGCATGTGCGCGGCGTACACCTCGACGCGCCCGCCGCCCAGCTCCTTGGCGCGCGCCATCGCCAGGTCGCCGTTGCGGATCAGCTCGGGGCCGCTGCGCCGCCCGCCGGTGCCGGTGTCGCCCGGCAGGTCGCTGTCGGCGAACGCGATGCCGACGCTGGCGCTCAGCACCACCTCGCGCTCCCCGGCCCGGTACGGCTCGGCCGTCAGCACCCGCAGCAGCCGCTCGGCCAGCTCCACCACGGTCTGGGCCTCGTCGGCGTTCTCCACCAGCACCGCGAACTCGTCGCCGCCCCAGCGGGCCACGGTGTCGTCGGCCTGCACGGCGGCGCGCAGCCGGCGGGCGGCCTGGGCGAGCACCTGGTCGCCGGCGGCGTGCCCGGCGGAGTCGTTGACGGCGGTGAACCCGTCGAGGTCGGCGAACAGCACGGCGATCCGGCCGGGCCCGGCGTCGCGGGACACCACCTCGCGGACGCGTTCCTCGAAGTAGGCGCGGTTGGGCAGCCCGGTGAGGCCGTCGTGGAAGGTCAGGTGGGTGACCTGGCGGCGCAGCGCGGCCTGCTCCGACAGGTCACGGGTGGTGATCAGCACCCGGGCGGCGGCGTACCGGGAGACGGTGGACTCGGTGGGCAGCCAGGTGCCGTCGGCGGCCCGGACCCGGCAGGCGATCCGCAGCGCCGCCCGGTCGGCGGCCAGGAAGTCCCGGTAGACCTCCTCCACCCGGGGCAGGTCCTCGGGGTGGATCAGCTCGCACACCGACCGGCCGAGCATGTCCTCCGGGCCGTGGTCGTAGGTGCGGTGCGCGCCCTCGGACACGTACTGCACGACGCCGTCCAGGTCGCAGATCAGGACGGCGTCGTTGATGCTCTCGGCCAGCGCCCGGAAGTGCTCCTCGCCCGCGTCGACCGCGTCGCGCAGGCCGTCGTTCTCGCGCAGCAGCCCGGCCAGGCGGGCCAGCAGCACCAGTGCCGCCGACCCGGCCACCAGCGAGATGACCGGCTCGATGCCGCGTGACCCGGTGAGCGAGTGCCCGGCGATGAACAGCGCGGCGGCGGCGGCCACCGCCGCCGGGGTGAGCCCGGGGCCGATCATGCGGCCCTGGGGCGCGGCGTCCCCGTCGTCGGGGGGCTCGGGCTCGTCGGGCGCGGCGGGCAGGATCCACGGGGACAGCCCGAGCAGCAGCAGGCCCGCCATGCGGGAGATGTCGCCGGGGTCGTCGGCCGGGGCGTCGCCGCGCAGCCGGGCGACCATGGACACGATGTCGGCCGCCACGAACGCGACCAGCCCGAGGTAGGCCGTCCACGCCCCCGGCCGGTAGGGCCGCGCGGCGCCCAGCACGAACGGCAGCGCCCCGCACACCAGCATCGTCCCGACCAGCGGGTACAGCAGTTCCAGGACGAACTCGGCGGGCGACTCCCCCGACAGGTGGTAGAGCCTGCCGAACTCGGCGACCCAGCCCAGCACGAACAGGGCGGCCACGCACACGTAGGTGTCGGCGACGTAGCGCACCCAGGTGCCCACGTCGCGCGGCAGCCGGACCGGGACGACGAGCCCGGTGGTCAGCGCGGCGACGGCGGCCAGGTAGAACAGGTCGGCCAGGGTCAGGGCCTCGGTGCTGGCGCTGAGCAGGTCCGGGGAGGCGAGGTTGACGGTGGCCCCGGCCATCCAGAACGCGGCGGCGATGCCGAACCAGCTCCAGGCGTCCC
>DATADI010000033.1:0-2565 GCA_036258615.1 Thermomonospora sp.
GGAGGTGGCGGATCCTGGGTGCCCCGGAGGGCGTGTCGAGGGTCCCGCCTCCGCCGCAGGGCCGGACCGTCCGCCGAGATCGCGTCCGGTTCCACGGACGAACCACGGACAAACGATCTCGAAAGCAAAAACCGCAGCTCGGGGGCATGCCCCTGACCTGCGGTTTCTTCTGTACCCCCGAGCGGATTCGAACCGCCGTCACCGCCTTGAGAGGGCGGCGTCCTAGGCCACTAGACGACGGGGGCCTGATGGTGGTGCTTTTCGGCCTTTGCGGTTTCCCGCTCGGGCCTGGTCCAGCTTACCGGACCTTTTCTCGTTCTTCGAATCGGCTCCGGGGAGCCGGATCGAGGGCGGAGAGGCCGGTCCGCCGATCGGATCGGTGGACCGAGCTGGGGTACCAGGACTCGAACCTAGACTAACTGAACCAGAATCAGTCGTGCTGCCGATTACACCATACCCCACTGGTGGGCCGGGCCCGGGAGCCCCGCTCACGCCTCGAAGAGCTTACCGGACCTGGGCTCCGGCCACCAAAACGAATACGGGTCAGCCGGGGAGGGCGGGGCCCCCGAGGTGCTCGGCGGCCCACGTGACCAGGGGGCGGAGCCGCCGCCAGGCGTCGCGGACGTGGTCGGCCGCCTGAGGGGTGGGGAGCCAGGGCTCGTCGGACGGCCAGCCGCGGTGGGCGTACAGGGAACGGTGCCGCAGCAGCTCCAGCCGCGGGTGGTCCGGCGGGGTGCCCCGGGGGCGGGTGCGGAGGCGGTCGCCGGCGATCTCGAAGCCGTCGGCGCGGAGCCGGGCGACGACGGCCTCCAGGTCCTCGCCGGAGCGGTCGTCGTCGACGGCCGCGCGGTAGCGCCCGAGCTGCTCGGAGGACGGCGCGTACAGACCTCCGGCGACCATGAGGCCGTCGGCGTCGATCTGGCAGTAGAAGCCGCCGCCCGCGTGGCCGCCTTGGTGGGTCTTGTACGGCGTCTTGTCCTTGCTGAACCGGACGTCCCGGTAGGGGCGGAACAGCTTGGCGGGGCCGAACTCCTCTTCGAGCTCGGCGAACAGCTCCGTCAGCGGCTCACGGACGGCCCGTTCGTAGGTCTCCTTGTGCGCGGTCCAGTAGGACCTGGAGTTGTCGGCCTGGAGACCCTCGTAGAACGAGAACGCCTCGTCGGTGAAGCCGGTGAACGCCACGAGCGGCACCTCCCTCGGTACGGGCCGGGGTTCAGTCCCGGGCGACGACGCGGTTGGTGAGGGTGCCGATCGACTCGATGCTCACCGACACCTCGTCGCCGACCTCCAGCGGGCCGACGCCGGCCGGGGTGCCGGTGAGGATGACGTCGCCGGGCAGCAGCGTCATCACCTGGCTGACGTACTCGATCAGCGCCGGGATGGAGTGGATCAGCTCCGAGGTACGGGCGGACTGCCGGACCTCGCCGTTGACCGTGGTGGTGATGGCCAGGTCGGCGGGGTCGGCCTCGGTCTCGATCCAGGGCCCGAGCGGGCAGAAGGTGTCGAAGCCCTTGGCCCGCGTCCACTGGCCGTCCCGCTGCTGCAGGTCGCGGGCGGTGACGTCGTTGGCGCAGGTGTAGCCGAGGATGACGTCGCGGGCCCGCGCGGCGGGCACCTCCCGGCACATCCGGCCGATCACCACGGCCAGCTCGCCCTCGTAGTCGACCCGTTCCGACAGCTTCTGCGGGTAGGCGACCGCCTCGCCCGGCCCGATCACGGCGGTGGACGGCTTGCCGAAGATCACCGGGTCGGCGGGCGGCTCCCCGCCCATCTCGCGGGCGTGCTCGGCGTAGTTCTTGCCGATCGCCACGACCTTGCTGGGCAGGATCGGCGCCAGCAGCCGCACGTCGTCGAGCGCGAACCGCTCACCGGTCAGGCGCAGCTCGCCGAACGGGTGGGCGGCGATGGCGGCGACGGCATCGCCCTCGACCACGCCGAAGGACATCTCGTCGCCCGTGGAGAACCTCGCGATACGCAACCTGTTGCCCCGTAGTTGAGTAGTGGACACCAACGCATCGCAGCCTAGCCAGCGGGTCCGACGCCGGTCCGCGCGGTGTCCACCGATCCCCCGCCGGCCACGGGGGCGGCGGGGCTAGTCGAAGCCGCAGTCGCGGTCGTTGAAGCGGCAGCGCTCGGGGGGCAGGGGGCTGCCTTCGGCGCCGAAGCGGACCTCCCAGGTGGCGCCCGGAGGGATGGGCGGGGCGTTCTCCAGGTTGCGGACGCGGACCTTGTCGCCGCCGCGGACCAGTTCGCCGCCCCAGACGTTCTTGACGTTGCGGCCGGGGGCCTCGAAGGTCAGGCTCCAGGCGCGCATGGGGCGGTCGCTCCGGTTGGTGATGATCAGCAGGCCCTCGTAGTAGCCGGAGTCCCGCTGGACCAGCCGGTAGCTGAGGCCGTCGCCGTTCACCACCGGGCCGATCGGGGCACGCGGCGGCGGGGTCGCGCCCTGGCCGGGGAGACCCTGGCCGGGCAGACCCGGCCCGGGGAGCGGGGTGCCCGGCGTCGGCGCGCCGGTGGGCGCGGGGGAGCCCGGGGTGCCGCCGGGGCCGGGAACGGCGGGGGTGG
>DATADI010000034.1:0-2274 GCA_036258615.1 Thermomonospora sp.
AAGCCCGACCCGGACCCCGCCCCCGCTCCCGACCCGCGTCCCCGCCCACCGCAGCCGAGGCCGCCCGCGGACGAGCCGCCGCGTACCCAGGCCCCCGAGCCGCCCAGGACGCAGGCCCCCGCGCCTCCGAAGACGCAGGCCCCGGCGACCCCCGCGCCCACCCGCACGCCCGACCGGCAGGAGCCGTCGAAGACGGCCGAGGAGCGGTCGGCCCCCGTGGAGCTGGGCTGGCCGCAGGGCCTGGCGGTGGCGTCGCTGCTGGCCGCCGGGGTGCTGGCCGCGCTCGGCCGCCGGCGCCGCGAGCAGATGGGCCACCGCGAGGTCGGGACGATGATCGTCCGGCCGGAGGGCGCCGAGGCCCGCGCGGAGGAGGCGCTGCGCGTCGGGCAGGACGAGAACGCCGTCAAGCTGCTCGACCTCGGGCTGCGGCAGCTGTCCAAGGCGCTGGCCGCCGACGGCCGTACGCTGCCCACCGTCTACGGCGTCCACCTCGGCGGCGAGAGCCTCGACCTGTGGATCGCGCCCGCCGACCCCAACCCGCCCGACCCGTGGCACGCCTACGACGACGGGCAGGTCTGGCGGCTGCGGATGGCGGCGCTGCCCGCGCTGGAGTCCGCCGACCTCGCCGACGTGCTGGCCCCGTACCCCGGGCTGGTGTCGATCGGCACGAACGAGAACGGGCGCATCCTGGTCGACCTGGAGGCGGCGCACGGCCTGATCGCGCTGCGCGGCCCGGAGGCGACCCGCCGGGCGGCGTTGGCCGGGGTGGCGATGGAGCTGGCCACCAACCGCTGGTCCGACCACATGCGGATCACGCTGGTCGGCTTCGGCGACGAGCTGGGCGGCGGCCTCGCCGAGATCGCGCCCGACCGGATCCGTACCGTCGCGTCGCTGGCCGAGGCGCTGCCCGAGTTGGAGGGCCGCAGCCAGGAGGTTCGGCAGGCGCTGGCCGCCTCGGGGGTGGACTCGGTGCTGACCGGGCGGTGCCGCGGGATGTTCGGCGAGGCGTGGATGCCGCACTACCTGATCATGGCGGACCAGCCCACCGAGACCGAGGCCGACCGGCTGGTGGCGCTCGCCCGCACCGGGCAGCGGATGGCCGCGGGCTACCTCGTCGCCGGTGAGGTGCAGGGCGCCACCTGGACGTGGGACGTCACCGCCGACGGGCGCCTGTCCGCCGGGGTCCTGGGCTTCGAGGTGGACGCACAACTCGTCGGCGAGGAGCACCACCGCGCCGTCGTCGGCCTGTTCCGCACCGCCACCCGTACCGACGGCGCGCCACTGCCCGCCCCCGCGCCCGGCGAGGAGCCGCCCCCGCCCACCGAGGACCGCCCGGAGGTCGACATCCGCCTCCTCGGCCCGATCCAGGTGGACGCCCCCGGCCCGATGGACGACAGCCGCCGCGACGTGTGCACCGAGGTGCTGGTCTACCTGGCCACTCACCCCGGCGGAGTGCACCCCACCGTTCTCGGTGGCGCGGTGTGGCCACGCGGGGTCAGCGCCGCCGTCCGGGACGCCACCATCGCCCGCGTCTCCGACTGGCTCGGCCGCGACACCCGTGGCCGCCCCAACCTGTACTACGACGACCGCGGCCGGATCCGCCTCGGCTCGGAGGTCCGTGTCGACTGGTCGGTGTTCCGCTGGCTGATCTGGCGTTCGGCCGCCGAACCCGCCAGCGAGCCCGCCTACCTGTCGTACGCGCTCGACCTGGTCCGCGGCCCCCTCCTGGCGGACCGCCCGCGCGGCCGGTACGGCTGGCTCGCCGCCGACGACCTGGAGTACGAGGCCACCGCCCGCGTCATCGACACCGCCCACCGCCTGGTCCTGCTGCGCCTGGAGGACGGCGACCCCCGCGGCGCGGTCACCGCCGCCCGCGCCGGTCTCCGCCTGGTCCCGCAGGACGAGGGCCTGTGGCGCGACCTGCTCCGCGCCACCCACGCCACCGGCGACCACACCCAGGTCGAACGCACCGTGGACGAACTCCGCGACCACCTCGGCCGTGACCCGATGATCGCCCAGATGCAACCCGAGACCGAGGCCCTCATCGAGGAACTCCTCCCGCACTGGCGCCAGATGGCCCACCACTGACCTCCGGGCGCCCGCTGGCCGCCACGTGGTCGTCCGCGACGGTCGGCTCCAGGGAACGGTGAGGCGGGCTTGGGTCAGGGGTGGGTTTCGGGGAGGAGGGTGTTCAGGGCCAGGGTGGCGGCTTCGTGGAGTTCGGTGCGGGTTCGGCCGCTGGCGGCCTGGACGGCGATGCCGTCGGTGAGGGTG
>DATADI010000035.1:0-6730 GCA_036258615.1 Thermomonospora sp.
CTGCGGGCCGCCCGCGAGGCCGAGGACCTCGCCCGCCGCCTGGACGACCCCGCGCTGCTGGCGTTCGCCCTCAACGGGGTGTTCATGCAGACGTTCCACCGCGCGGGGCTCGCCCCCCGGCGCGACGAGATCGGCGCGGAACTGGTCGCCCTGTCGGCCCGGCACGGCCTGGTCACCTTCGAGGTCCTCGGGCACCTGGTCCGGCTCCAGGCCCGCGGCGCCCTGGCCGACTTCCCCGCCGCCGACCGGCACGCCGCGGCGGCCGACCGCCTGGCCGAACGCCACGAACTGCCCCTGGTCGGCGTGTTCACCACCTGGTACCGGGCGCTCCGGCTCGCCGCCACCGGCGGGGACCCGTCCGAGGCCGAGGCCGCCTACCGTGACGCCGCCGCTCGGCTGCACGGGACCGGCATGCCCGGAGTGGAGACGGGTCTCCTGTCACTGGCGCTGCTGTGCCTGCGCGTCCAGCACGGCGAACCCGCACCGGCCGACGAGAGCGCCGACCAGGGCCCCTACGAGCCCTGGACGCGGCCCCTGGTGCTCCTGGCGCAGGGACGCGAGGGCGCCGCCGCGCAGGCCCTGCGAGGCATCCCCGATCCACCCGCCGACCTGCTGCTGGAAGCACTGTGGTGCCTGGTCGCGCGGGCGGCCGTCGCCGTGGGCGACCAGCAGGCGATGCGGCGCGCCCACACCGCCCTCGCGCCCGCCGCCGGGGAACTGGCCGGGGCGGGCAGCGGCATGCTCACCGCCGGGCCCGTCGCCGGCTACCTCGCCGACCTGGCCCGCCACATCACCGCGCCCCCCTGACCGGCGCGTCCTCGCCCAGCAGGGTACGGAGCAGCAGCTCCGCGTGCCCCCGGGGTGAGCGCGTCTACGAGTCGTCACGTTTCCGCTACGCAGTGCAAGTTGCACTGTAAGATGTCTGGCGGAGGGGTCGACGTAGGGGGGAGGTCGGCCCCTCCATCGACGTCCGGCGGGCACAGTATGTTCCTCCTATGCCACCTGCCAAGAGCCGTCGCGAGCAGTATTCGGAGGCGACCAAGGCCGCGCTGCTGGAGGCGGCCACCCGACGGTTCGCCGAGCGGGGGTTCACCGGGACCGCGCTGGACGACGTCGCCGCCGACACGAGGGTGTCCCGCGGCGCGGTCTACCACCACTTCGCCAGCAAGACCGCCCTGTTCCAGGCGGTGTTCGACGAGCTGGAGGCCGAGACCGTCCGCCGGGTCGCCGAGGCGGCCGTGGACGCGGGCGACCCCTGGCAGGCGGCGCTGGCCGCGCTCGGCGCGTTCCTCGACCGCTGCTGCGACCCGGTGTACGGGCGTGTCGTCTGGCAGGAGGCGCCCCTGGCCCTCGGCTGGCAGCGCTGGATGGAATGCGAGGAGGGCTACGCCTACGGGCTGATCGAGCAGCTCGTGCGCACCATCGCGGACACCGGGACCATCGCGCCGCTGCCGCTGGAGCCCCTGGTGCGGATCACCTTCCACGCCCTCGGCGCGGCGGGCCTGGCCCTCGCCGAGGCGCCCGCCGAGGACAAGCCCCGGGTGCGCGAGGAGTACGGGCAGGTCATGGCGCACCTGCTCACCAGCGTGCGCACCTGAGGGGCCGCCGGGGTCAGGTGACCGCGAGCCCGCCGGTCCGGAGCGGATGGTCCAGGACGCAGCGCGGGACGCCGTGCACCTCGTCGATGACGACCCGTCCCGCGACGCCGAACACCTCGGCCAGCAGGTCCGGGGTGATGACCTCGGCGGGCGGCCCGTCGGCGTGGACCACACCGTCGTGCAGGGCGACGACGCGGTCGGTGAAGCGGGCGGCGTGGTCCAGCTCGTGCAGGACGGTCACGACGGTCAGGCCCCGCGCCGCGCGCAGCTCGCGGACCAGGGTGAGGACCTCCAGCTGGTGGCGTACGTCCAGGTGGGCGGTCGGCTCGTCCAGCAGCAGGACGTCGGCGCGTTGCGCGACCGCCAGGGCCAGCCGCGCCCGCTGGCGTTCGCCGCCGGACAGGGTGTCCAGGACCCGGTCGGCGAGGTGGGCGACGCCGGTCAGTTCCAGGGCCTCGTCGGTCTCCGGTCCGGAGCCGGGCGCGCGGAGCATGCCGAGGACGCCCTGGCTGGGGAAGCGGCCCTGCTCGACCAGCTGCCGGACGGTCAGGCCGGGCACCGGCGGAAGCGTCTGGTGCAGGACGGCGACGCGGCGGGCGATGCGTCGGCGTGACAGCTCGCCCAGCGGGCGCCCGTCGAGTTCGACGACGCCCCGCGACGGCGTGAGGAGCCCGGCGAGCAGGCGGAGCAGGGTGCTCTTGCCGCTGCCGTTCACGCCGACGAGGGAGACCAGTTCACCGGAGGTGACGGTGAGGTCGATCCCGGTCAGGATGCGTCGCTCACCACGGTCGAAGACCAGGTCACGGGCCTGGAGGGTCATGGCAGCCTTTCCTTGCGCACGACCGCCGCCAGGACGGCCGCGCCGATCAGCGCGGTCACCACTCCGGTCGGCAGCCCGAGGCGGTGACCGAGGGAGCCTGCGGAGACGAGCCGGGTCAGCACCTGGGCGAGGGCGTCGGCGCCGGCGAGGGCGACCGCCCCGGCCAGCGCGGCGGCGGGCACCCGGGCCCGGAACCCGCCTCCGGCCAGCCGCCGGGCGGCGTGCGGGACGACCAGGCCCACGAAGGAGATCGCCCCCGCCAGGCAGGCCGCTCCGGCCGTGAGGGCCACGGCGGTGCCCAGTGCCGCCGAACGTGCCGCGCGGGGCGGCAGGCCGAGCGCGGCGGCGTGGTCGTCGCCGCCCTCCAGCACGGTCAGCGCCGCCGAGCCGAGCCATGCCACGACGATCCACAAGGGGATCCACCAGCCCACCACGGCGAGGTGGTCCCACACGCGGCCCTCCACCGAGCCGACCAGCCAGCGCAGGAGGTTGCCGAACCTGCCGGGCTGGTAGGCCAGCAGGAGGGTGGTCAGCCCGCCGAGCACGGCCGAGCCGAGCAGCCCGGCCACCACGACCCGGCCTGGCCCGCCGCCCAGCGCCAGCACCCAGCTCAGCCCGCCGCCCAGGGCCCCGCCCACCAGCGCCGCGGCCAGCGACCCCGTCGCCGAGCCCGCCGACACCACGCCGAGGACCGTCCCGGCCAGCACTCCGAGGACCGCGCCGGGGTTGACGGCGGTCAGCTCCGGCGCGGCCAGCGGATTGCGCAACGCCGACTGCAACAGGTGACCCGCCACACCGAGCGCCGCCCCCGTCAGCAACGCCGTGACCAGCCGGGGCAGCCCGTACTCCCAGACGATGCGTTCCTCCATGCCCACCGGCCGCCCGTCCAGGACGGCGAGGAACGCGGCGAGGGAGGCCCCGCCCGCGGTCACGTGGGCGACCACGACGACCGGGACGCACAGCAGGACGGTGACCGTGAAGACCCTCACCGGACCCTCCTCCGCATCAGGAACGCCCCGGTCAGGACACCGGCCAGCGCCGTCCACGCCCCTAGCGGCGTCTCGACGGGGGCCAGGGCCAGCCGGGCGGCCTGGTCGGCGGCGGCGGTGACGGCCGCGCCGAGCAGCGCCGTCCACACCAGCCAGGTCCGCGCCTCGCCGTGCGGGCGCAGCCGCCGCGCCAGCATCGGCGCGACGAACCCCACCCACGCGATGGGACCGCACGGCCCCGTCACCACCCCGACCAGCAGGGCGGACACGGCCAGCACCCCGAGGCGGGCGGCGTCCACCCGCGCGCCGAGCGCCGCCGCCGCCTCGTCCCCGAGCCGCAGCAGGCCGAGCGCCGGGACGCACAGCACGACCAGCGGCACGGCCACCGCGAACCACGGCAGCGCGCGGCCCGCCTGGTCCCAGTACACGCCGTTGAGGCTGCCGACCAGGTAGCGGAACAGCAGGTCGTACTGGAGCCGGTCGGCGGTGGCCATGACCGCCAGCAGCAGCGCCTGGATCGCCGCGCTCGCCGCCGACCCGATCAGCAGCACGCCCGTGGCGCTGCCGGCCGCGCGCGCGGCGGCCAGCGTCAGCGCCCCGCCGACGGCCGCGCCGCCCAGCCCCACCAGCGGATGCAGCCCGTACGGCACGGGCAGCGCCCACACCACGCAGACGGCGACCCCCAGCGCGGCCCCGGAGGACACCCCGAGCAGTTCGGGGACGGCCAGCGGGTTGCGCAGCGACTCCTGCAGCAGCAACCCGGCCGTGGCGATCGCCGCACCGCCGAGCAGGGCGACCAGCAGGCGCGGCACCCGCAGCTCCCACAACACCACGTGCTCCAGCGACGCCGGGTCGGCGAACGCGCCGGGCAGGCGGTGCGGCGCGACGACCGGCGTGCCCAGGCACAGCCCCGCCAGCACGACCGCCGGGAGCAGCACGGCCAGCGTCGCGCCCAGGCGGAACCGGGCGGGCGCGGGGGTCACCCGGTCGCCCTGTCCAGCGCCTCGTCGAGGATGATCCCGAAGGCGCGGGTGCCGCGTCCCGACGCCCACAGCTCGGGCCGGACCTCGAACACCTTCCCGGCGGCGACGGCGGGGATGCGCTTCCACACCGGATGGTCGCGGTAGGTCTCGGTGAGCGGCCGGGCGTTCCCGAACGAGAACGACTGGACGAAGATGACCTGCGGGGCCTTCGCCAGGATCTCCTCGATGCTGTATGCCTGCGCGGTCTCGAACCCGCCGCCCTTGCTCGGCCACGGGTAGTCGAAGAACCGGGCCAGGAAGTCGCCGAGCACGTCCTCGGTGGTGTTGACGCCCACGCCGCTGCCGCCGTACATGGCCAGCGCCCGCTTCTCGTGGAGCCCGGCGGCGCGCGCCCGTCGGGCCCCCTCGGCCATCCTGGCGTGGAAGCGGTCCTCGGCCCGCGCCTGCTGCGCGCCCCGGCCGGTGAGCGCCGCGACGGCGCGCAGGTAGCCGAGCGAGTCCTGGTACCGGCGGATCTTCACCACCCACAGCGGGGCGACCTTCTCCACGGCGGCGCGCAGGCCGTCGTGCACGCCGGACAGCCCGATCACCAGGTCGGGACGCGCCGCGGCGATCTTCGTGACATCCTCGCCGCCGAAACTCCCGGGGATCACGGGGATCCTCGCGCCCTCGGCTCCCAGGTAGTCGGGCCGCGACACCAGTTCCGGGGTGGCGGTCGCGACGGGCCGCATGCCGAGTTCGACGAGGATGTCGTCGCACACGCCGGTGAGGCAGACGATCCGCTCGGGACGCTTGGGGAGGGTGACCTTCGTCCCGGCGGGGTCGGTGACCGTGAGCGAGGCCGCCACGGGGGTCGCCGGGGGAGGGGCCGAGACGGGGGCCGTGGCGGCCGGAGCGGCGGAACCGCCCTCCCCGCAGGCCGCGAGCGCCAGCAGGGCCGCGCCCCCGGCGATGAGCCGGCGGATCATCGGCCCGCCTCGCCGGTGTGGCCGCGGCCGGGGCGGAACCCCGGGGTCAGGGGCGCGCGGTGGCGCATCACGTCTCCTTGGATCGATCCTGATTGGACGTCGATAATCATTATCATTTACGCTCATCCGGTGCCAAGAGGACGTTTGGACCGTTCCGGACAGCGGGCCGGACCATGGGCCGGGCCGTGGGCCGGGCCCGCCGGGCGGAAGGAGACCCCGTGATCGTCCACCGGCGGCTGCTCCAGCTCTCCGGCGCGGTCAAGGCCCCCGTCGCCGCCTGTGCCGGCCTGGGGCTCGCCGTCTCGGCCGCCCACGTCGGCCAGGCGCTGCTGCTGGCGGGAGCGCTCGCCGCCCTCGCCGAGGGGGAGCACGCCACGGCGGTGTCCCTGCTCGGCTGGGCGTTCGCGGTGATCGCGCTGCGCGCGGCGTTGCTGTGGACGCGGGAGGTCGTCACCGTCTGGGCGGGCGCGCTGATCCGGGCCCGGCTGCGCGACCGGCTCGTGGAACACCTCGGCCGCCTGGGCCCGGCGTACCTGACCGGTGCGCGCACCGGCTCGGTGCAGACCACGCTCGTCGACGGCGTGGAGGGCCTGGACCCGTACTTCAGCCGCTACCTGCCCCAGGTCGCCGTCACGTTCTGTGTGCCGGTCGCGCTGGTGGGCTGGCTGTTCACGGTGAACGCGGCGGCGGCCTCGGTGCTGGCGGCGGCGGCCGCCGGGGTGCTGGTGATCCCGCGGCTGTGGGACGCGACGCTGCTGCGGCGGGGCAGGGCGCGGTGGAGCGCGTTCGCCGACCTGGCGGCCGACTACCTGGAGGCCATGCAGGGCATGGCGACGCTGCGCGCGTTCGGCGCGGTCGAACGCCTGGGCGCCCGGCTGGCCGCCCGCGCCCACGCCCTGTACGCCCTGACGATGCGGCAGCTCAGGACGTCGCTGGTGGAGACGGGGGTCAGCGCGTTCCTCGTCCAGGCGGGCACGGCCGGTGCGGTGCTGGCGGCGGTGACGGCGGCGTCCGGGCCGGTGGACGCCTGGAGCGTCTTCGCCGTCCTGACGGTCACGGTGGAGTGCTTCCGCCCGGTCCGCCAGCTCTCGGAGTACTGGCACGCCGGGTACCTGGGCATCACCGCCGCCGACGGACTGGAGGAACTGCTGTCGGCCCGGCCCGCCGTCCAGGACACCGGCACCCTCACGGCCGTGCCGCCGCGCCCGGCGATCGTGTTCGACCGGGTCACCTTCACCTACCCGGGGGCGTCGCGCCCGGCCGTCCGGGAGGTGTCCTTCACCGTCGGCCACGGCCAGACCGTCGCCCTCATCGGGCCGTCCGGTGCGGGCAAGAGCACCCTCGCCGGGCTGCTGCAGCGTCACCACGACCC
>DATADI010000036.1:0-2378 GCA_036258615.1 Thermomonospora sp.
TGGTCGTGGTCGCCGACGACCTCGGCTACGGCGAGTTGGGCAGCTACGGCCAGCGGCGGATCCGGACCCCGAGGCTGGACCGGCTGGCCGCCGAGGGCGTGCGGTTCACCGACTTCTACGCCGGGGCCCCGGTGTGCGCCCCCAGCCGGTGCTCGCTGCTGACGGGCCTGCACACCGGCCGGTCCCGGGTGCGCGACAACCCCAAGGGGCCGGACTCCCCGCTCACCGCGTCCGACACGACGTTCGGCAAGGTCCTCCAGGAGGCGGGGTACCGGACGGGGCTGTTCGGCAAGTGGGGGTTCGGCCCGGCCGAGCCCGCCCAGCCGAGCCACCCCAACGCCCAGGGGTTCGGGGAGTTCTTCGGGTACCTCACCCACGGCGAGGCGCACCGGTACTTCCCGCCGATGCTGTGGGACGGCCAGCGCCCCCACCGGCTGCCCGCCAACGGCCTGGGCATCCGCGCGGTGTACGGCCCGGACCTCATCGTCCGGCGCGGCCTGGACTTCATCGACCGGCACCGCGACCACCCGTTCCTGCTGATGCTGACGCTTCCACTGCCGCACGCCCCGTCGATCGCGCCCCTGGGGCCCGTCACGTACCGCGAACCGGGCTGGGCCAAACCGGACCGGGCGCACGCCGCGCAGGTCTCCCTGTTGGACGCGTACGTGGGGCGGCTGGTGGACCGGATCACCGGGCTGGGCCTGGCCGAGGACACCGTCGTGTTCTTCACCAGCGACAACGGGCCGCACGAGGAGGGGGGCTTCGACCCCGACTTCTTCGGCGCGCGCGGCGGGCTGCGCGGCTACAAGCGCAGCCTGTACGAGGGCGGCATCCGCGTGCCGTTCATCGCCTGGTCACCGGGGGTCCTGCGGCGGGCGCGGGGCCGGGTGCACGCCCACCCCGCGGCGTTCTGGGATCTGTTCCCGACCCTCACGGACCTGGCGGGGGCCGGGGCACGGCACGGCACCGACGGGGTCTCGCTGCGGGGTCTGCTGACCGGCACCGGAGGCCCCCCGGAACGCGAGTACCTGTACTGGGTGCGGCCCAACGGCCGGAAGGGGACGCCCCGGGTCACCGCCGCCGAGCGGGGCCGGGCCCGGAGGGCGTCGGCCGCCGTGCGCTTCGGCCGCTGGAAGGCCGTCGGGTTCGCGCCCCGGCGTCACTACTCCGACCCCGGAGACCGCTGGTCGGTGGAGCTGTACGACCTCCACGCGGATCCGGGAGAGACCACCGACCTCGCCGGAGACCGGCCCGAGGTCGTCGCCCGGGCGGTCCGCCACATGCGCGACGCCTGGGTACCACCCCCCGCTTGACAGATGGATGAGTGCAATGGTGAACGGTCAAGGTACGAGCCGAACGGCGTCGTTGCGCAAGGGCCTGCGCCGCAGGAGCGAGCTGCTGGCCGCGGCGGTCCGCCCGCCGGGCCGTGGGCCCGCCCCGGTCCGGCTGCCGTCGAAGAACCCCCGGCTGGTGGACTCCCCGGTCTTCGTGCTGTCCTGCCAGCGGTCCGGCTCCACGCTGCTGCGGGTGCTGCTCAACAGCCACTCCCGGATCCGCGCGCCGCACGAGCTGCACCTCAAGACCGTCCAGGTGAACCTGACCGCGTCGTTCACCGGTGAGGTGATGCGGGAGCTGGGCCTGGACCGGACGGAGCTGGAGCACATGCTGTGGGACCGCATCCTGCACCACGAGCTGCAGCGCAGCGGCAAGTCGATCATCGTGGAGAAGACCCCGTCCAACTCCTACAACTGGCGGCGGCTGCAGCGGGCCTGGCCGCGCGCCCGGTTCGTGTTCCTGCTGCGGCACCCGGCCTCGATCGTGGGCTCGGTGATGAACCGGCGGGGCGGCGCGGTGCTGGAGGACGTGGTCGCCGAGGTGCTCAAGCACGCCGAGGGCGTGGAGGAGGCCCGCGAGCGCGCCCCGGGGATCACGGTGCGTTACGAGGACCTGACGGCCGACCCGGAGCGGGAGACCCGGCGGCTGTGCGAGTTCCTCGGCGTGGAGTGGGAGCCCGGCATGCTGGAGTACGGCAAGCAGGACCACGGCCCGTTCAAGGCGTACTTCGGCGACTGGAGCAGCAACCTGAAGTCCGGGCGGATCCAGCCCGCGCGGGAACGGTCCCCCGACGAGAAGCTCCCCGACGAGCTGGCCCACATCGCCAGGGCCTGGGGATACTCCGACTGAGCCGGTCCGCGCGCCGCTCCGCCGTCGGACACCGGTAACCCGGTTGTTGCTCTCCGTACGGTCGGTGTTCTCCGCATCCGCACAGAATCGGGCAGGTATCGGACGGTCACGGTCCCTACCTCTGGAGCGGCGAATGCGGGTCTGCGTGTGCACCGTCGTGCACCATCCCGAGGACGCCCGGATCCTGCACCGGC
>DATADI010000037.1:0-3802 GCA_036258615.1 Thermomonospora sp.
GGGCCGGGCCGTGGGCGGCCCGCTCGGCCGCGTCCGGGCCACGGGCCTCGACGCGGCCGAGCGGGCCGCCCACGGCCCGGCCCAGCGTGCCCCCACCCCCGCCGGGCACGGTCGCCCCCGACCCGTCGACGGGCCCCGGCAAGGCCCCCACCACACCACCCGGCTGGCAGCACAAGAAGCCCAAAGGAAAGCCCACTTGGTGAAGCACCGCGATCCGCGCGGGCACTGGATCCTGCTGTTGCTCGGCGGACTGGTGCTCAGCGTCGCCCTGCTGTTGAACGGCGCCGCCCGAGGGGAACTGGCCGAAGCCCCCGGGCACGGCGTGCCCGGGGGCGCGGGTGAGCCGCCCCCGCCGTCGGTCACCGGAGGCGGGCCGGTCGTCAACGTGGCCGACGGGCCGGTCCGCAGCGCCCGGCCGAGGCCCCGGACGATCGCGCTGACCTTCGACGACGGGCCCGACCCGCGCTGGACGCCGCAACTGCTGGACGTCCTCGCCCGGCACAACGCCCGCGCGACGTTCTTCGTGGTCGGCGTGCAGGTGGCGCAGCATCCGGAGCTGGCCCGCCGGATGGTCCGCGAGGGCCACGAGATCGGCAACCACACCTACACGCACATCGACATGAGCGCCGCCCCGGCGTGGCGGGTGCGGCTGGAACTGGATCTCACGCAGCGGGCGCTGGCCGGGACCGTCGGCCTCAAGACCCGGCTGCTGCGGATGCCGTACAGCTCCACGCCGGAGGGGCTGACCGGGCCGCAGTGGGCGGCGGCGCAGCGCGCGGGCGGGCACGGGTACCTGGTGACGCTGACCGACCGGGACACCGAGGACTGGGCGAAGCCCGGCGCCGACGCGATCGTGCAGCGCGCGGTCACCGCGCAGCGGCCCGGTGAGGGCGCGGTGGTGATGCTGCACGACTCCGGAGGCGACCGGGCCGACACGGTGGCGGCCGTGGACCGGATCCTCACCCGGCTGTCGGCCCAGGGCTACCGCTTCACGACCCTGTCGGAGTCGGTCGGGCTCCCGTACGCCAGCGTCCGCGCCTCCGCGACGGAACGGGCGGTCGGCACCGTGCTGGTGTTCGCGCAGGCTGCCTCCGGGTGGCTGATCGCCGGACTCGCGGCGCTGTTCGGCCTGGCGGGGATCCTCACGCTGGCGCGGCTGGGGCTGCTGCTGAGCCTGGCACGGGTGCACGTCCGCCGCGTGCGCGCCAAGGGCGCGCCACGGCGCGCGACGGGCATGCCGCCCCCGCCGGTGACGGTGGTCGTCCCCGCCTACAACGAGGAGATGAGCATCGAGGCGACGGTGCGGTCGCTGCTGGACAGCGACTACCAGGCGCCGATCGAGGTCATCGTCGTCGACGACGGGTCCACCGACGGCACCGCCCGGATCGTGGCGGAGCTGAACCTGCCCGGGGTGCGGCTGATCCGCAAGACCAACGGCGGCAAGCCCAGCGCGCTGAACGCCGGGATCGCCCGCGCCCGCGCCGAGATCATCGTGCTGGTGGACGGCGACACGGTGTTCCAGCGCGACACGATCCGCCGGCTGGTGGCCCCGCTGGCCGACCCGGCGGTGGGCGCGGTCAGCGGCAACACCAAGGTCGCCAACCGGGGCGGGCTGCTGGGCCGCTGGCAGCACATCGAGTACGTGATCGGGTTCAACCTCGACCGGCGGATGTTCGACGTGCTGGAGTGCATGCCGACCATCCCGGGGGCGATCGGCGCGTTCCGCAGCGGGGCGCTGGCCTCGGTCGGCGGGGTCAGCGACGACACCCTCGCCGAGGACACCGACCTGACCATGGCGATCTGCCGCGCCGGGTGGCGGGTCGTGTACGAGGAGACCGCCCTCGCCTGGACCGAGGCGCCGTCGTCCCTGCGGCAGCTGTGGCGGCAGCGGTACCGGTGGTGCTACGGAACGCTCCAGGCCATGTGGAAGCACCGCCGCTCGGTCACCGAGGGCGGGCAGTCGGGCCGGTTCGGGCGCCGCTGCCTGACGTACCTGACGGTCTTCCAGGTGGCGCTGCCGGTGTTCGCCCCGGCGATGGACCTGTTCACGCTGTACGGGATGGTGTTCCTGGACCCGTGGTGGTTCGCCGGGACGTGGGCGGCGTTCACCGCCCTCCAGGCGCTCGCCGGGGCCTACGCGCTGCGCCTGGACGGCGAGCCGCTGCGGACCCTGTGGTCGCTGCCCGTCCAGCAGGTCGTCTACCGGCAGCTGATGTACCTGGTGGTCATCCAGTCGCTGGTCACGGCGGTGCTGGGCGCGCGGCTGCGCTGGCACACGATCCGGCGCACCGGGACGTTCACGCCCGACGGACGCTCGGTCCCGGCGCGGCCGGCGGCGTGAGGGGTCCCGCGGCTCAGTGGGGCGTGTAGACCTTCTCCACGAACTCGGCGATCTGGTCCTCGCTGAGGTGCCGGCCGAGGTCGGCCTCGCTGATCATGCCGACCAGCCGCTTGTTGTCGATCACCGGGAGCCGCTTGATCCGGTTCTCGGCCATCGCCTGGATGACCTCCCGGACGTCGGCGTCGGCGTCGATCCAGCGCGGCGTGCCCTCGGCGAGGTCCCCGGCGGTCACCCGCGACGGGTCGTGGCCGGCGGCGATGCACTTGACCACGATGTCCCGGTCGGTGACGATCCCGCACAACCGGTCGTCGGCGTCGCAGATCGGCAGGGCTCCGACGTCCATCTCCCGCATGAGCTGGGCGGCGCGGTCGAGCGTCTCGGTCACCGGGATGCACTCGGCACCCTGGTGCATCACCTCACGTGCCGTGGTCATGGGAATCCTCCTGTTCGACGGTACGGTCCCGCCCGGCATTCCCCTCGGATCGCGCATAACGCCCGGCTTGGGGCAATCGGGGGCATCCGCTTGCCGGGGGTTGGGGCCCGTTCACCGAGAACGATTTTCGTTGCCCGCCCGTTTCGTCCCGTGCCATGCTTCGCCCCATGCAGAACCCCTCTGACATGAAGTCGGCCATCGCCGGTGTCTTCGACCGTTCCGCGGCCACCTACGAGCAGGTCGGCCCCGAGTTCTTCGCTCCCATGGGACGTGCGCTGGTGCGCCGGGCGGACCCGCGGCCCGGCGAGCGGCTGCTGGATCTGGGCTGCGGCCGGGGGCACTGCCTGTTCCCGGCCGCCGAGGCGGTCGGCCCGGACGGCGCCGTCGTCGGGATGGACCTGGCGCCGTCCATGGTGGCGGCCACGGCCGCGGAGGCGGCGCGGCGCGGGCTGGACCACGTCACGGTGCGGGAGGGCGACGCCGGTGACCCGCCGGTCGGGCCCGGGTCGTTCGACGTCCTGACCGCCGGGTTCGTGATCTTCTTCCTGCCGGATCCGGCGGCCGGGGTCCGGGCGTGGACGCGGGCGCTGCGGCCGGGCGGCAGGCTGGCGATCAGCACGTTCGAGCGCCAGGACCCCGGGTACGAGCAGACGCTCAAGGCGATCGGCGCGTTCGTCCCGGACCGGGAGGAGGGCGGACGGCAGGTGCCGCGCCCCACCGAGCGGTTCGACTCCGCCCAGACGCTGACCGACGTGCTGGCGGGCAACGGCTTCACCGACGTCCGCCACGAGGTGGAGGTGTTCGAGACCCGGTTCACCGGGCCGGACCAGTTGTGGGACTGGACCCTGTCGCACGGCGGCCGGGGAATGGTGGAGCAGGTCCCCGAGGACCGGCTCGACGAGGCCCGCGCCGCCGCCGCCGAGGCCGCGGAGGTCCTGCGGGCCCCCGAGGGCGACCTCGTCCTCCGTACCGACGCCCGCTTCACCACGGCCCTACGTCCCTAGGGCAGGCGAGACACGACGGTGGCC
>DATADI010000038.1:0-14283 GCA_036258615.1 Thermomonospora sp.
CCACGGACTGGTCGGCGCGGGTCGTCATCGCCCCGCGCCGCAGCAGCGCCCGCACCCTGGCCAGCAGCTCGTCCAGGTCGAACGGCTTGACCAGGTAGTCGTCAGCGCCCGCGTCCAGGCCGGTGACGCGGTCGCCCACCATGTCCCGGGCGGTCAGCATCAGCACCGGCACCGCCGAGCCCTGGGCCCGCAGCCGACGGCAGGCGGTGAGCCCGTCCATCCGGGGCATCAGCACGTCCAGGACCACCAGGTCGGGGCGGTCCGTCTCGATCCGTTCCAGGGCCGCGACCCCGTCGGCCGCCTCGGCGACCCGGTAGCCCTCGAACTCCAGGCTGCTGGCGAGGGCCTCGCGCACGGCCGGTTCGTCGTCGACGACCAGCACGCGCGGGGCCGTCTCCGCCGTTCCGCCAGGCTCCATCCCCCCACGTTAACCAGGGAGGACGACCACGGCGGCCGAGGCGGAGACGACCCGGGCGATTCTCATGAACCTCTCAGACGGCTCTCATCCGGCCCCCGTCACTGGTACTTGGGGGCGAACCAGCGGGCCTTGTAGAACTGGGCCTCGGGGAGGGTGCGGGTGGCGTTCTGGTGGGCGCGGCCGAAGAACTCGGCGGTGTCGGTGCACCAGGTGGTGGCGCAGCCCAGTTTGGGGCGCGTCAGGAGGATCTGCCCGGTGGCGGGGTGGTCGCCGACGGCCTTGACCAACGGCAGCGCCGTGACCGAGGAGGCGTGCCGGAACCGGGTGTGGAACCGGCCGGTGGACTTGTCGTACTGGTACACGCCGGTGTTGGTGGTGATCCACAGGCGGTCGGGGTCGGAGCGGACGGCGGCGAGGTCGTGGCCTCCCTGGCTGGGAAGGGCGACACGGCGCACCTCGGTGAGGGTGGGGGCGGCGGGCGTGCCGCCGACCTTCAGGGCGACGAGGTCGTCGTCGCCGATGGCCCACAGGACCTTGCGGCGCGGGTCCCACAGCACGCCGTGCCCGCCCTTGAGGCGGAACTCGGTGTAGGCGGTGGCGGCGGGGCCCTGGGACGCGGTGTACACGCGGACCCAGCCGCCGGTGCTCGCGGCGGCGGCCACGTTGCCGTCGGGGAGGAGTTCGGCGGCGTGCACGTTGCTGGGGCGGCCGGCGTTGACGGCCCACAGGCGCTTGCCGGACGGGTACTCGGCCGCGCCGATGAAGCCCCACGAGTCGCCGGTGAGGACGTACGTGCGGCGGTTCGCGGTACGGACCCGCACGTCGGAGACCGCGCCCCAGCCGGCGGCGGCGTCGGCGTAGCCGTTGTCGGCGGTGGGGGCCCACGACCACACCTCGGCGCGGGGGTCGGCCCCGGTCCAGTCCCGGCGCCGGGCGTCCATGACGACGACGCGGTCGCCGCCCTGGTCGCCGCCGATGACCAGGCCGTGCGCCCAGCCGTCCGGGTGGGCCTTCGGCGTCGCGAGGGCGTACCGCAGGTTGCCGGGGACCGGGTCGGTGGCCGGGGCCGGGGCGGCTCCGGCGGGGGCGGCGAGCGCGACCGCCGCCGTGACCGCGGAGCCGGTGGCCAGCGTCAGCCTCCGGAGGGCTCGGCGCAGCATGTGGTGACCTCCCAGAAGGTACGAAACGGTGCGCATGGAGCCTTCCGGGGGCAGGAAACCCGCGCATGAGACGACCCGATACGGAAAGCGACCATCGGGCGAACTCCACGATGATCACCCCGAAACGGGCCGTACGGCGTGACGATGCCCGGCGCCCGGCCCGCCCAACCGACCTTATTCAGTTACTTTCCGGTACATGACCGAGCCGTGTGGATCGTCGTCGCGGCGAGGTAGAAAACGTCGGGACGCCAGAGAACACCCCTTTCGTCGTCCTCTTTGACCAGGTAGTCCAAGGTGCGCAGATCCTCCTCGGGCAGCCGGTCGGCGACCTTGTCACGCAGTCGCACAAGGTGACCATGCAGATAACGGCGAGCCGAAACGTCCAAGGGAGCCGGAATGTCCACCAGGAACGACCGCGTCCCGGTGGGCACGAGCCCGGACTGGGCGAGCATGGCGGGCCAGTCCTCGACCACCGAGGTCGTGCCCGGGAGATCGGCGCGCATGGCGGTGAACACCTCCTCCAGCGCGACGTCCAGACGGGCCTGGAGCCCGGGGCGGCCGAGCCCGATGTCTCGGGGCAGGAAGCGCGGGGGCAGCCCGCCCTCGGCGACGGCGAGCAGACCGCCGGGACGCAGCAGGGCGCCGAGGGAATGCAGCGCGCCCTGCTGGTCTCCCAGGTGGTGCACGGTGTTGCGCGACCAGATCAGATCCGCCTCGCCGAGGGCGTCGATGTCTCCGGGCAGGTCCGCGCGGCGCGTGACGACCCGTTCGGCGACGCCGTGCTCGGCGGCGTACGCGCGGGCGCGCTCCAGGAGTCCCTCGGCCTGGTCGACGGCGACGACCTCGGCGGCGGGGAAGGCACGGGCGAGCAGGCTGGTGACGACACCGGGGCCGCTGCCCACGTCGAGCACTCGGCGGACCTCGGTGGCCTCCTGGCCCTCGCACACCTGGCCTCGCAGCCAGGCCGCCGCCTCCTCGAAGGCGGGGACGTACAGTTCCGCCTGGCTCACGAGCTGGTCGCTCATGGCCTCCCAGTCGATGTCCTCGGCGTGATGGTGCGTCGTCATGCGGGATCCTCCTATCGGGCCAGGGCCTCGGCGAGACGCCGTTCCTCCACGGCGCGGGCGACCTCCTCGTCCATCAGGTCGGTGTTGATGGCGATGGCGGCCAGCGAGCCCTCGGAGGCGGCGGTGATGACCTGGGCGCGGGGGTCGATGACGTTCCCCACGGCCCACACCCCGGGGACGCTGGTCCTCCCCGAGGGGTCGGCGATGACCCAGCCGTCCTCGTTGCGGTCGCAGCCGAGGTCGGTGAGCAGGGTGTCTCGGGGAACCATGCGCGGCGCTACGAACACCGCCCTGCGCGGCACGACGGCACCTTCGGCCAGTTCGACCCCCCGCAGCGCGTCATCGTCCACGACAAGGCGCTTGACCTCGCCCTCGTAGACGCGCACGCCCCGTGCCTTGAGTTGCAGACGCCCCTCGTCGGTCAGGTTCATGCTCTCCTCGGCGAACAGCACGACGTCCTCCGACCACTGCCGAATCAGCAACGCCTGGTGCAGGGAGTTCGGTCCGGTGCCCAGAACGCCCAGCGGCTCGTCGGCGACCTCGTAGCCGTGGCAGTACGGGCAGTGCAGCACGTCACGGCCCCAGCGCTCCCGCAGCCCAGGGATGTCGGGCAGTTCGTCACGGAGCCCGGTGGCCACCACGACGCGGCGGGCGCGCACCACGGGTCCTCCGGTCAGGTGCACGTCGAAACCCGGCTCGATGTGGTCCACACGGCCCTCGATCATCGTCACGCCGTACCGGGCCACCTCCTCCCGGCCGACCTCCAGCAGCGCCGCCGGAGGCATGCCGTCACGGGACAGGAAGCCCTGCATGTGGGCTGCGGGGGCGTTGCGGGGCTCCCCGGCGTCCACCACCGCGACCCGCCGCCGGGAGCGGCCCAGGACCAGGGCCGCGTTCAGCCCCGCCGCGCCGCCACCCACGACCACCACGTCGTATACCTCGCTCATCTGGCGATCACCTCCGATATCCAGAGTGCGACCGCTCCGATCCCCATGACAACTTTCGTTGCCAAATCTGGGAAAATGGGGGAATGAGCACGACGACCGAGATCGCCAACACGCTGGCCGAGGTGGGGCCGCGTCTCAAGCGGCTGCGCACCGAACGCGGGGTGACGCTGACGGCCCTGGCGGAGGCCACGGGCATCTCCAAGAGCACCCTGTCCCGCCTGGAGTCCGGTCAGCGCCGTCCCAGCCTGGAACTCCTGCTCCCCATCGCCCAGGCCCACCAGGTGCCACTGGACGAGCTGGTGGGCGCGCCCGAGGTCGGCGACCCCCGGATCCGCCTCAAGGCCCAGCGGGTCAACGGCAGCATGGTCGTGCCCCTGACCCGGCAGCCGGGCCCGATCCAGACCTTCAAGATGGTGATTCCGGCCAGCCGGAAAACCCCCGACCCGTGCACGCACGAAGGCTACGAGTGGCTGTACGTGCTGTCCGGGCGGCTACGGCTGGTGCTGGCCGAGCACGACCTCGTCATGGGGCCGGGTGAGGCCGCCGAGTTCGACACGCGCATGCCGCACTGGTTCGGGAGCACCGGGGACGGTCCCGTGGAGATCCTGAGCCTGTTCGGGCGTCAGGGTGAGCGCATGCACGTCCGCGCCAAGCCCCGCTCACGCACCTGACCGGGCGGTGCGCGCACGGCGCACCGCCCGGCCCGAGGCCGCTACTCCGTGACGAGCAGTTCCTCGATCTCGCGGACGGCCCTGCGGAGGTGGTCGGCGAAGGAGTACATCGCGTCGGCCACCGGGCGCGGCGTGCTGAGGTAGACGTTGAAGCGGTCCGGGAGCAGCACGTAGGCGACGCCGATGCACTGCTGGCTGGTGGAGCCGAACCCGAAGTACTGGATGTTCTTGGAGGGCGCGGAACTCGTGCTCAGGTAGTCGTCGCGCATCGTGACCCAGCCCGGCGTGTCGTACAGGGGCAGGTGCTCGGTGACGCCCAGTTCCTCACCACGGCGCTTCTGGATGAGCTGAAGCTCCCACAGGTGCTGTTCG
This sequence comes from Thermomonospora sp., assembly GCA_036258615.1. Taxonomy (GTDB): domain Bacteria; phylum Actinomycetota; class Actinomycetes; order Streptosporangiales; family Streptosporangiaceae; genus Thermomonospora. Next base: position 4,636 of record DATADI010000038.1, read on the forward strand.
GGAGCCTGACCGGCCTGGCACTCCTTGGCCCGCTGGACGTGCTTCTCGGCGGCGGCGCGGAACGCCGCCAGGCGCGTGTCGGCGTCGGCGGCCGGATCGTCCATCGCGGCGACGAACCGCAGCACCTCCGGGGTCACGACCCGCATCGCCTCCGTGCGCCCGTGGCGCCAGTGCCGTGTGGCGATGGACTCGTAGGTGGCGCCGGTCAGGCCCTTGGCCCGCTTGTGCGCGAGCTGGTACGCCATCTGCACGAAGGCGTCCGGGGAGGTGCGGAGCTGCTTGGCGCGGTTCGCGCCGAAGTCGTCGAAGGACACGATGGAGGTCGCGGTGGCGTCGGCGTAGGCGGCGAACGCGTCGGCGGCGGCCCGCACGTCGGCACGCAGCGTGTCGTCGAGGACGAACTCGACGCCCTCCACGAGGGGGACACCCTGCGAGAGGGCTCCGGAGCGCTCGGAGTGCTCCTGCGCCGGGGTGTCCAGCAGGAAGTCCACGAAGCTGAGGATCGTGGTGCCGTCCAGCCCGCAGTGCTCGACGTTGATGCCCGCACGCCCGTCCTCGAAGACCACCAGGGAGACGGCCTTGTCGAACCAGCGGTTGCCGCTGTCACCGTGCAGCAGCTGGTCGCACGCCTCGAGGTCGTCGCGCGGGGCGAAGTCCTCAAGGCAGATGCAGAACAGCGCCGTTTCCACGGTGTCGAGCGCGTCGGCGTTGGCGGGGTCGAGCGCCAGCAGCGCCTGCCTGCTCTCGGCCCACTCGGCGCGCGCCTTGGTGGTCAGGTGCCCCACGGAGGTGTCGCGCTCGGCGCGGGTGGCCCCCGCCTTCATGATGTCGCGCAACCCCGTCTGGAGGTCGTCCAGCGTGTGGGGACGGCCGTCGGGGCCGATGACGTCCATGCGGAACATGTTTCCGCGGTAGAAGACGAGGATGTGGCGCGCCTGCGAGGGGCCGGGCCACTCCTCGGTGTAGGGGGCGCGCACGGTGTCCTGCACGGCCCCGGGGATGCGCGTGGTGGAGAACAGGTACTTGTTCTGCTCCATGGACAGGACCTGCCCGCGCTGCGTCGCCGGGGGAATGCGCTCGTCGTCCAGCAGCAGTTTGTGGTCGACGGCGGCGGCGATGAGGCCCGCCGCGCGTTCGGTCTGGGTCTCGCCGGTGTCCCTGAACAGGAAGATGAAGTTGGCGTTGAGCGCGATGCGGTCGCGGCGGCCCAGGTAACGGTAGGGCCAGAACGTGTCGAGCCAGCTGTGGACGTCGTCGCGGGCGTCGTACTCCTGGAGCGCCGCGTGGAGCCTGCGCCCGGGGCCACCGGGGCGCAGGAACGCCTGTACCTCCGCCTCGGTCGCCGCCAGCTCCTCGGCGGTCAGCAGCGGCGCGCACCACTCGAGGAACCGTTCGCAGGTCTCCTCCAGCGTGGGCAGCGGCACGCGCGGCAGGCGCTCCTCGTTGCCGAAGGTGCGGGGGGACGGCTCTTGCGCTGTATTCACTTCGCTCCTCGATGTTCCATGTGTCCGGGGCGCGGCCGGGAGAGGTGGAGCTGCGCGTAGAACCAGCCCTCGGTCTCCAGTCCCCGCGGATCCACTCCGACGTCCGCCAGCGTGTCCAGCACCTGCGCCTGCTCCTCCTCGGTGGCGAACCGCCGCTGCCGGAACAGCCGGTCGAGCCGTACGGTCTCGTATCCGGCCTCGGCGAGCCGTTCGGCGACGGGCTCGAAGGGGAACATCCGCAGGACGAAATGCGCCATCCACGGCCGGCGCTCCCCGTGCGCGTCGACGATCCGGCCGATGGTCCGCTCGCCGACATACCCGATGCAGCCCGTGGAGATGACCAGATCGGCCTCGGCGAGCTGCCCGCGTTGTCGTTCGGTGGGGTCGTTCGCCTCCAGATCCGCGTGCACGGCGTCGTCCAGGAACCCGGCGGCGAGCGCGTAGGAAAGGGCGGGCCCCGAGGTGTCCAGGCCGATCACGCGCGGGCCACGGCGGTGATTGCGGACCGACACGAAGGCCCGGTCGCGGGCCAGCAGCGTGCTGCGCAGCTGGGTGTCGGCGTCGCCGCCGTCGTAACGGTCGTACAGCTCGTCCATGGTGGCGTCGCATTTCAGCAGCGCCGCGTTGATGCCGTACGAACAGCCGATGTCCAGGACGGTGGGAATCGCGGTGCCGGTCGTTTCCCGGTACTCGTCGATGAGGGCCGCGAAATGGGGCTTGGCGAGCTGGGGGATGCGGTAGTCCAGTCCCCGGAGCGTTCCGAAGTAGGGGCGCGGGTCGGGTTGCGTGTAGATGTGGTCGAGCGAGATCTTTCCTGTGGTGTCGGTGTGCATGGTCCCGTTCCCTCTCTGGACGGCGGAGTGGGCCATGGAGCGACGGCGGGTGTGGTCCCCTAGTCCAGGAGCTGATCGACCCGGACGGCGCGTCCCTCGGCCGCCAGGTGCTCGGGCAGGACCCGGCCGAAGAGCTGCCTGGTGCGCGCCACGCTGCCGATGACGCCGGGGCGCTCGCTGTAGGCGAAGATCGCCGAGTGGCGGGCCGTGCCGCCGCCGACCGGGCTGACCCGGTGCAGCGAGTAGCGGCCCTTGAACAGCTGCAGGTCACCGGGGCGCAGGGACAGCCGCCGGACCAGCCGGTCGCCCCGGCCGGTGATCACGGCGCGGACGTCGGCGAAGTTCTCCGACCGCGCGGACCGGATGTTGGGGCAGTATTCGAAAACGCCGCCGGACTCCGGTTCCTGGGTGAGCATGCTGACCGTGAACTCGTTGGTGTCGAAATGCCAGGGGTGCTCCATGCCCGGGTTGACGACGTTGAGGCACAGCCCGGACAGCGGGTCGGCCAGTTCGTGCAGCCGGGGCAGCCCGAAGCAGTCGGCGACGAAGCGCTGGAACGGCTCGCTGGTGTAGAGCCGGTGGATGAGGTGGTCTTCGGGGATCTGGTCGCGGGCCACGAACGCGTTGCCGCGCCGGAAGGGGATCCGGCCGGGATGGTCCTCGGGCAGCGACGGATCGACGGCGATGTTGTAGGCGTTGACGGTTTCGACGTCGTAATGGGCCAGCGGGGCGATCGCGGCGCATTCCCGGCGCAGCGTCTCGCCCAGCTCCGGGCGGATGAAATCGGGGAGCACGCTGCACCCGTATTCGAGCAGTTCGCGCCGGACGCGGGTGACGACCGAGCGCAGCGCCTCGTGCTGCGGCTCCGCCACCGGATAGCGCGCCGTGTCGACCACCTGGTCGATCATCCGAGCCTGTGATGCGGCGTACATGAGGATCCTCTCCACGTGCAAGCTCGGCGTCGTCGGCGGCACTCGCAAACCCTGTGACGGGGTTCTAGCACATCCATTGGCCGTAATTCATCGACACGACGATCGGCCCCGGTTTCGGCGCGGAGTTCATAAAGTGGCCGTGACCTGTGCTTTCGGACACGTTCCCGAGGGCGCCGACGGTGACCGGGGTCACAACCTCGCGGGGTCGTGTGGGTTATCTCACCCCGGCGTGGTGGAGAAGCCGCCCGGAGGTCAGGGCGTGATGTCGAGCAGGGCGACCTGGGCGGAGAGCTGGTCGGCGGCGTGCCGTACGGCCTCGGCGATCGACGGGATTCGGTCGTCCGGAACCCGGTGGGAGAGGGCGGCGATGCTGATCGCGGCGATCACGTCGCCGTCGTGGTTGCGGACCGGGGCGGCGACGCCGAGGACGTCGGGGTCGCGCTCGCCGCGGGTGGCCGCGTACCCGGCCTCGCGGATGGCGGCCAGCCGCTCGCGGAGCCGGGCGGGGTCGGTGATGGTGGCCTCGGTGAACCGTTCGAGGGGCCGTTCGAGGATCGCGGCCACCTGCTCGGGCGGCGCCCAGGCCAGCAGGGCCAGCGCGGCGGCGCCCGCGTTGATCGGCAGGACCTGCCCGCGCTCGTAGGACAGCCGGAGCGCCTGGCCGGCCTCGGCGCGCTCCAGGCAGACCACGGAGGCCCCGGTGCGGCGGGTGAGCAGCACCGGGAACCCGGTGGCGGCGACCAGGTCGCGCATCACCGGGCGGGCCACCTCCGACAGGCCCACGCCCTTGCGGGCCAGCCGGGCCAGCTCCAGCACCCGGGGGCCGAGCCGGAAGCCGGAGCCGCTGTTCTCCTCCAGGAAGCCCATCGAGGTCAGGCTCTGCAGGTACCGGTAGGCCGTCGAGCGTGCCACATTGAGGTGCTCGGCGACCCGGGTGGCCGACAGCACCAGCGTGTCGTCGTCGAACAGCAGCAGGATGTCCAGAGCGCGGTCCGCCGTGGAGTTCCGGCCCCGGTAACCCGACGATGATCCTGAAACCTGCGATGCGGTTCCTGACATGCACAACAATCTAGCAGCTATCGGTCCGCCGGCAGAGCCCCCGTCGCGCGGCGGAGGATCTCCCGTGGCCTCTCGGCCCGCGCGCCGCGCCAGGCGACGTGCTGGTCCGGGCGCACCAGCGCTAGGGACTCGCCGGGCAGGTCCAGGACCGACAGCGGGACGCCCTCCTCGGCGGCGGTGTCCACCAGGCTCTTGGCGTCCCGGGTGGACAGGTCGCCGACCAGGGTGAAGCCGCGCCCGAGGTGGTCGTACAGGGAGTCGCCGGGGGCGAGCCAGCGGTGCGGCAGGCGCTCGCCCGCGTCCCCGGCGACGATCGGCGAGCCCCGGTAGGTGTAGCCGAGGACGAGGTCGAGGCTGTGGAACTCGCCGTCCTTGGCCCGGCGGACGGCCTCGGCCACGGCCGGCCGGGCGGCGGCGAACTCCTCGTCGGTGCCGGTCAGGCGCGGGTCGGCGAGTTCGGGCGCGAGGATCGCCATGTTGCGGGCGGCCTCGGCGATGGTGCGTTCGGCGACCGGGCGGCGTTCGGCCTCGTAGCTGGCCAGCAGGGACTCCGGGGCCCAGCCCTGCAGGACGGCGGCGAGCTTCCAGCCGAGGTTGACGGCGTCGCCGATGCCGGTGTTGAAGCCGTGGCCGCCCCAGGGCGGGTTCTGGTGCGCGGAGTCCCCGGCGAGGAAGATCCGGCCGGAGGCGTATCGGTCGGCCAGAAGCATCCGTGCCCGCCACTCGTCGGTCGACAGGATCTCGGCCTCGACGTCCTCCCCCACGAGGCTGCGGACGATGCCGAGCGGGTCCGCCTCGCCCTGGGCGCGGTCGACGCCCTGCGCGATGCACCACCAGGTGTCCTCCAGGTCGAGCCTGCCGAGGAGGCCGGGCCGCGACGGGTTGAGGATCCAGTAGTGCACCGCCGGGCCGTGCGGCACGCGGTCGGCGAGGCCGGGGGCGCGGAACACGATGTTGAAGTTGGGCCGGGCGTCGTCGCGACCCTCGTAACGGGCTCCGATGGCGTCGCGGGTCATGCCGCGCGCCCCGTCGCAGCCCACCACGTAACGGGCGCGCACCTCACGGGTCTCACCGTGGGGGCGGGCGATCGTCACCCGTACGTGGCCGGGCTCCTCGCGCAGGCCGGTGACGCGCCAGCCGGTGAGCAGGCGGTCGGCGACGGCCTCGCGGAGGACCTGCTCGACCAGGGGCTGCGGGACCTGCTGGCCCGGCTCTGCCGCCAGGTCCGAGCCGGTCAGGTCGAGGCCGAAGCACTGGCCGATCCTGGTCACCTCGCGGCCCAGCAGGGTCGTGGCGAACACCGCCTCGTCCGACCAGGAGACCGGCAGGGCGGCGCGCTCGCGGAGGACGTCGGCCAGGCCCCAGCGGCGGAACAGCTCCATGGTGCGCGCCGAGGTGGTCTTGGCGCGGGGCCGCAGCCAGGAGACCGTCTCGCGGGGCTCCACAACGACGCAGGAGACGCCGTGGTGGGCCAGTTCGCGGGCCGTCGCCAGCCCGACCGGGCCGCCACCGGCGACGAGCACGGGGACGGCGTCAGCCACTGTGCGATCCCGTCATGAGGGCGGCCAGGTCCTCCGGGTTGAGGAACGAGGGCGGCGGGGGCGGTCCCCAGTTGAACAGTCCCTTGGCGCCTTCGAAGGTTTCGGGCGTCCACAATGCGTCCTCGGGGACGCAGTCCATGTCGGAGTAGTACTCGCTGAAGGTGCCCGAGGGGTCCTTGAGGTACCAGAAGAAGTTGGACCCGGCGTGGTGGCGGCCGAGGCCCCACACGTGACGCTCGGGGTGGTCGGCGAGCATCGCGGCGGCGCCCCGGCCGATCTCGTCGATGTCGTCCACCTGCCAGGACGTGTGGTGCGGGAACGTCACCGGGGCCCGCATCACCAGCAGGTTGTGGTGGTCGACGGAGCAGCGCAGGAACGCGGCGGCGTCCTTGATGTAGTCGCTGACCTTGAAGCCGAGGCCGTCGCGGAAGAAGCCCAGCGTGGTCGCCAGGTCGGTGGTGCCCAGCACGACGTGGCCGAGCTTGCGCGGCCGTACCGGGCCCTCGCGCAGCACCCCCGGAGCCCGCCCGCCGGTGCGCTCGTACCGGCCGGGCCCGTTGTAGGGGGTGGGCGGGACGACGGGCTGGATGAGGCGGGGCTGCACCTCCAGCACCGCGCGGACGCCGGTGGCCCGGTCGGTCGTGGTGAGGGTGCCGCCGTCCACGGTGCAGGTGACGCCGAGGCCGTGCAGGCGGGAGGCGGCGGCGGCGAGGTCGTCGGGGTCGTCGGCCCCGACGCGGACCTCCACCAGGCGGCGGGTCGCGGCGGGGACGAGGCGGAGCTGCCGCCCGCCGTCCCGGGTGGCGAACCAGCCGTCCCCGGTGTCGGTGAGGCCGAACTCGCGGTAGTACGCCGCCGTCGCGGCGACGTCGGGGACCCCCAGCGTCAGGGAGGCCAGCCGGTGCAGTGCCATGTCCGTGCTCCTCAGGCGACTCGGGCGGCTCAGGCGACTCGGGCGACGAAGGTCTGGCGCAGCTCGCCGATGCCGTCGATGGTGCTCACCAGCTCGTCGCCGGGGGCGAGCCATCGCTGCGGGCTCCGGCCGTAGCCGACGCCCGCCGGGGTCCCGGTGAAGAGCGCGTCGCCGGGCAGCAGCGGCAGCACCGCCGACAGCCGGGAGATCAGCACCGGCACCGAGAAGACCAGGTCGCGGGTGCGGCCCTTCTGGACCTGCTCCCCGTTGATCGCCGCCCGCAACTCCAGGTCGGACGGGTCGGGCAACGCGTCCGGGGTGACCAGCCACGGGCCCATGGGAGTGAAGCCGGGGAACGACTTGCCCAGGCTGAACTGCGGCACCGGCCCGGCCATCTGCGCCACCCGCTCGGAGAGGTCCTGCCCCACGGTCAGGCCCGCCACGTGCTCCCAGGCGTCGGCCTCGGCCACGTCACGGGCCTCGGAGCCGATGACGACGACCAGCTCGACCTCCCAGTCGGTGTGGCCCCCCTCGGGGAGCGTCACGGTCGTGACCGGCCCGGTGATGCTGGAGGCGAACTTGGTGAACACCGGCGGCAGGCCCTCCGGCACCGCGAACCCGGACTCGTCGGCGTGGTCGCGGTAGTTCAGGCCCACCGCGACGAGCTGGCGGGGAGCGGGCACCGGCGACCCCAGGTCGGCGACCTCGAACTCCACCCCGGCCGGCAGGTCCGCCGACGCGGCCCAGGCCCGGAACTCGGCCCAGCGGGCGTACACGGCCTGCGGGTCGGCGGCGAACAGCCCGCCACTGGCCTGCTCGACGTCGACGGCGCGCCCGGTGTCGGTGACCAGGACCAGGCGGCCGGAAAGGTTGGCGATGCGCACGGGGACCCACTCTCCGAGGGAAATCGACATGATGATTATGGACGATAGTGCGCCGCCTCGGCGGGGCCCGTCAAGCGTTGACCCACCCCGGGACGTTCCGTACTCTCGTATCAGATTACAGGATCGCTATCCTGTAAAACAGGACACGAGGAGGACGGGCATGGCCATCGCCGAACTGGGACACACCGGGCTCTGGGTCAACGACCTGCCGCTGATGAGGGACTTCTACGAGCGGATGCTGGGCCTGACCGTCACCGACGAGGACGAGGAACTCGGCATCGTGTTCTTCAGCGCCCGTCCCGAGGAGGAGCACCACGAGTTCGTCCTCCAGCGCGGGCGGACCGCCGAGATCGGCGCCCGGCAGCAGCACCAGATCTCCTGGCGGGTCGAGTCGCTGGACGACATCATCGCCTTCCACCACCGCTTCCGCGCCGAGGGCGTGCAGGTGCAGCAGGAGGTCACCCACGGCAACGCCTTCGGGATCTACTTCTTCGACCCCGAGGGCAACCGCAACGAGGTCTACCTGCGCATCGACCGGGACGTGCGGCAGCCGTTCCGCAAGACGATCAACCTGGACCAGAGCCCCGAGGAGATCTACGCCGAGGCCGAGCGGCTGCTCAACGACGGGGGCGCGGCCTACCAGCCCGTCCAGTAGCCCGCGCGCCGCGGAGGGGGCGGGTCCCCCTCCGCGCGCGGGTCACGGGTTGACGACGGCCATCCAGATCGGCATCGAACGGTCCCGCAGCGCGTCCACGGCCTCCTGGACGTCGGCCAGCGGGAACCGGTGCGTCACCAGCTCGTCCGCGCTCAGCACGCCCCGTTCCAGCAGCGACAGCACCTCGGTGGCGTCGGTCCGGGTGCAGGAGCGGTTGCCGACGATGCGCCACATGTTGGCCATCATCGCGACCATCGGGTACGGCAGCGTCGCCGCGTTGCCGCCCATGTGCAGCATCGTCCCGCCGGTGCCGAGGGCGGCCATCGCCTGCGCCGTGCCGGGACCTTCGGGCGTGTAGTCGATGAGCGCGTCCGCACCCTCGGGCAGCAGCTCCCGCAGCCGCCGGGTCAGGCCCTGCGCGGTCTCCCAACCGGGGTCCAGCTCCTCCAGCGCGACGGTCTCGACGGGCAGCGGCCCGGCCAGCTCCCGGACCGCCGCCAGCCGCGCGGCCGACCGGCCGACCAGGACCAGCCGTCCCGCGCCGAACAGCGGGGCGAGCCGCACCGTGGCGGTCCCCATGGTGCCGGTGGCGGCGGTGACGACCAGCGTCCCGGCCAGCGGCAGGTCCACCGACCGCAGCGCGCGCACCGCGTTGGCCAGGTCGTGCACCTTGGCGGCGACGTCGAAGCCCACCCGGTCGGGGATCCGGTCGAGCAGCCGGGCGGGCACCCGGACGTACTCGGCCAGGCCCCCGTCGTGGTAGCGGGCGTACAGCGGCGCGGGGCCGGTCCCGAACGCCGCGTGCCCGATCATCGCGGCGTCCGCGCACATCGGTTCCCGGTCGGTGCGGCAGAACCGGCAGGCCCCGCAGCCCAGGTTGGGATGCACCCGGACCCGGTCGCCGACCGCCACGCCCGCCACCTCCTCGCCGACCGCCGTGACGGTGCCCGCGGCCTCGTGCCCGAGCGTGGTCGGCAGGTGCCGGAACGCCCCGCGCGCCAGCAGCGCCAGCATGCCCGGCGCGAGCCCGGCGGCGGCGACCCTGACCAGCGCGTCGTGGGGGCCGGGTTCGGGAACGGGGACGCGCTCCAGGCGCAGCGCGTCCGCACCCCGGTGCGCCCGCGCGGCGAGCATGGTGGTCATGAGCCGCCTTCCTTCCTGAGCAGGTAGTGCCAGCCCGCGAGGAGCTGGCCGTCCGGCCAGCACTCGTCACGTTTGGCGCGGGCCTCGGCGAGGTCGGAGAAGTCCCGGACGGGCCCGGCCGCCATCGCGGTGAGCTGGGCCTGGCAGGCGCGGTCGAGGAGCACCGCGTGCATGACGCCCGCCGCCGCGCTGTCCCCCGCCGCG
>DATADI010000039.1:0-9068 GCA_036258615.1 Thermomonospora sp.
GACGCCGCGCGCCTCAGTGCCCGCGGCCCGTTGGGGCCAGGGGAGGGAGGACAGCAGGGCGTTGTTGAGGTGGTAGGCGGTTTGGACCTCGGTGATGATGCGGGTGCGTTCGGGTTCGTTCCAGGGGGCGGTGTCCAGGAGGGCGCGGTAGCGGGTTTTGAGGGTTCTGGGTTTGCCCTCGAAGCGGTAGAAGCGGAGGCCGTGGCCGTTGGTGAGGCCGTAGGCGCGGGTCAGGCGGGCGGCGATGGCCTGGCCGCCGGACAGGTCGCCCAGGTAGCGGGTGTAGTGGTGGGCGACGAAGCCGCCGGGCCAGTCGAAGCAGACCTCGCGGAGGCGGTCGCAGTAGCGGCGGGTGGCGTCGGTGGGTTCGAGGCGTTCGGGCCAGCGGGGACCGTAGTAGAAGGTGAGGTCGGCGTGCAGGGCCTCGCGGCGGCGGAGGCCGGGGAGGTCGAAGGGGCCCGCGACCGGGTCGGTGCGCATCCGGTCGGCGGCCCTTTCGAGCACGTCGTACACGAAGGAGAGCTGGGCTACCAGAGCGGCGTAGTCCTCCCTCGGCAGGCGGCCGGCGAGCAGGGCGGCCATGTAGGGGGAGTGCTCGCTGAGATCGTGGTCGGTACTGGTGGCGGCGCGCAGGCGGGCTGCGAAGCCTTCGCCCGGGGGCCGCGAGGGTGCCGGGGAAGCGTGCGGTGACCCGGAGAGGCCGATGGCCTCCTGGTACATGCGGACGACCTCGGCGCGCACCTGGGGGCGTTCGGTGAGGCGTCGGCTCCAGGGGATGCGCACGGGAACGTTCCGGTCGCCGACCTGGGCGGAGAAGTCGATGCCGTCGGCGTCCATGCCGGTCATCACGGCGGCGGTGGCCGTGGGCTGGCCGCCCAACGCCTGGACGATCAGGACCGAGTCCTCGGCGTGGTCCTGGTTCATGTGGCGGGTGACGGCCTCGACCACCTCCGGGGTGAACGGGTTCATGGGGTTTCCTTCCGGGGAGAGGGGCCGCGCTCGGGGAGGATGAGCGGGCGGGACGTGCGGGGATGGGGCAGCACCTCGACGGGGTGCTGGTAGACGTCGCTGAGCAGCGGTGCGGTGAGCACCTCGGACGGCGGCCCGCAGGCCACGAGGCGGCCCCGCGACAGCACGCCGACCCGGTCCGCGTACGCCGAGGCCAGGCCCAGGTCGTGAACCACGGCGACGACCGCCGCGCCGCGCGCCGCCCGTTCGGCGAGGACCGCGAAGACCAGCTCCTGGTGGGCGAGGTCGAGGGCGGCGGTCGGTTCGTCGAGCAGCAGCGTCGTGGTGCGCTGGGCGAGGACGCGGGCCAGCGCCGCCCGCGCCTGCTCGCCGCCCGACAACTCCGTGAACGGCCTGGCGGCGAACGCGCTGACGTCGGTGTCGCGCAGGGCCTGGCGTACGGCCGTGTCGTCGTCGTCCTGCAGGTCGGTGCCCGTCCACGGCGCGCGGCCCATCGCGACGACCTCGGCCACGGTGAACGGGAACGTCATGGTGTGCCGTTGCGGCAGGATCGCCCGGCGCATGGCGATCTCGCGGGTCGTCCAGGACGCCAGCGGCCGGTCCTGGAGCGTGACCTCGCCGGACGCGGGGGCGACGTCGCCCGCCAGCGCCGCGAGCAGGGTGGACTTGCCCGCACCGTTGGGGCCGACCAGCACCAGCGTCTCGCCGTGCCGGACCTCCAGATCGACGTCCGCCACCACCGCCGCGCCCCCGCGCAGCACCGTGACCCGGTGGGCGGCGAGGGCGACGGCGCCGGGCCGGGCGGGCGACGGGAGACGCGGGCGGCGGCGCAGCGCGATCATCCCCAGCCTCCCGACCGGGACCGGGTACGGCGCAGCAGCCAGAAGAAGAACGGGCCGCCCACCAGCGAGGTCAGCACTCCGAGCGGGAGTTCCTGGTAGGCGAGGGACGTACGGGCGACCAGGTCGGCGACGACGACCAGCGTCGCCCCGCCCAGTGCGCTGGCGGGGATCAGCGTGCGGTGCCCCGGGCCCGCCGCCATCCGGACGAGATGGGGGACGACCAGGCCGACGAACGCGATGATCCCGCTGAACGCCACGGCCGCCGAGGTGGTCAGGGCGATGACCGCGATGCCGGTGAAGCGGAGGCGTTCGACGTCCACGCCGACCTGGCGGGCCGCCCGTTCGCCCAGCGCCAGCACGTCCAGACGGCGGGCGCAGGCGCAGGCCACGGCGATCCCGGCGAGGGCGCAGGGGGTCACGGCGGCGACCGCCGCCCAGGTCGCCGACGCCAGGCTGCCGAGCTGCCACGAGGTGATCGCCCGCAGCGCGTCGTCGCCCGCGGCGAACATCAGCAGGCCCAGCGCCGCCGTCGCCACCGCGTTCACCGCGATGCCGGTCAGCAGCAGCGTGACCACCTCGGTACGCCCCCCGGACCGCGACACCGCGTACACCAGCAGCGTCGTGACCAGCCCGGCGGCGAACGCGGCGAGCACCACCGTCCAGGAGCCGAACGCGGTCAGCCCGAACACGATGACGACCGCCGCCCCCACCGCCGCGCCCCACGACACCCCGATGACGCCCGGCTCGGCCAGCGGATTGCCGAAGACGCCCTGCATCATCGCCCCCGCGCAGGCCAGCGAGGCCCCCGTCACGGCCGCCAGCACCACGCGCGGGAACCGGACCACCCACAGCGCGTTCTCCGCCTGCGGCCCCGACGGCAGCGGGCCGACGTCGAGCCCGACGCGGTGGGCGATCGACCCCAGCACCTCCAGCGGAGGGACGTTGACCTGCCCCAGCCCCGCCGCCACCACGGCCGTCACCACGAGCGCGACCGTCAGGCCGCCGAGCAGCAGCGGCGCGGGCAGCCGCCGGGCCGCCGCGCCGGAGCCGCGGAGTGCACGGACGGCCGTCACGACGCGCAGGGCCGGTGGACGGCGGCGGCCAGGGCCCGGATGGTCGCGCCGGTCCGGACGCCGAAGGTCAGCAGCGTCCCGTCGTCGGCGTCCACCACGCGGCGGTGCCGTCCGGCGGGCGTCTGGGCGACGCCGGGCAGGCGGACCAGGCCGCCGACCCCGCCGACCGACCGCAGCCCGCCGGTCAGCACCAGGATCACGTCCGGCGCGGCGTTGATCATGCCCTCACTGGTCAGCGGCCGGAAACCGGCGAGCCCGGCGGCGGTGCCCGCGTCGGTGGCGCCGATCGCCTCGATCAGGGCGTCCGACCCGGCGCCCCGGCCGCCGACGAGGTAGACCCCGGCGGTCCCGCGCAGGTAGAGGAACGCGACGCGGAGCGGCCTGGCTCCGGCGGGCCGGGCGGCGCGGGCCTCGGCGATCTCCGCGTCCACCCGGGCGCGCAGGGCGCGGCCCGCCTCGGGGACGCCGAGCGCGCGGGCCACCTCGGTGATGTGCTCGCCCACCGCGGGCAGGCTCTGCTCGTCGCCGACCAGTACCACGGGGATGCCGGAGGCCCTGAGCTGGTCCACCGCCTCCGGCGGGCCGATCCCCGCGTCGGCGAGGACGACCGTGGGGTTCAGCCGCAGGATGGCCTCGGCGGACAGGTCGTGCCCGTTCGTGGTCACCAGCGGCAGCCTCCGCGCGGCCGTGAACGTGGTGGACGCGTCCCGTCCGACCACCCGGTCACCGAGCCCCAGCCCGAAGACGATCTCGGCCAGCGACCCGTACAGGTTGAGCGCCAGGATCCGGTCGGCGCTGCGTACGGTCACCGTCCGGCCGTCGGCGGACCGCACCGTCACCGGCAGCCGTGGCCGGGGCGCGGGCCGGACGGGCACCACGTCGTGGGTGACCTGCACCGTCGAGGGGCCGCATCCCGCGCCCGCGTCGTCCCGTTCGGCCACGGTGGGCGCGGTCCCCACGGCGCAGCCGCCGAGTGCGAGGGACACCAGCAGGACGGCCCCGGCCCGTCGCACCATCACGACGCTCCGGACCTGCGGCGGCGGAGGACGACGACGGTGAGGGCCGCCAGCACGACCGCCGCGCCGGTGGCCGTCAGGGCGACGGGGAAGCCGTCGTCGTCGGCGGCGAAGGCGATGGGGATGCGGACGTCCTGGGTCCGGTCGGAGGTCCGGGTGTGGTCGGCGCGGGTGGCCACCACACAGCGGACCTTGGTGCAGTCGACCGTGTCGGACAGCGCGGCGGTGACCCGGAGGGTGACGCGGAAGGAACCACCCGGACCGTAGGGCTTCGCGAGGCTCTTCCCGTAGGGCGGCGGGTTGGCGGAGATCCAGTGGGAGCCGCCGGTGCTGCCGGTGGTGTCGGCTCCGCCGCCGCACGGCGACGGTGCCTTGCCGGGGCCGTTGTCGCGGCAGAACGCGATGTAGATGCCCTTGCGCACGTCGTAGCCCCGGCCCGTCACCGTGACGGTCTCGCCCTCGGGCTTGACGCCGTCGGCCTTGGTGACGGTGAGGGTCTGGCCCTGGGCGCCGGTGGCGGAGGAACCGTCGGCGTGGGCGGGGACGCCGATCCCGGCGGCGGTCAGGCCCAGGCCCAGGCCGAGTGCTCCGGTGAGCAGTGCGGTGTGCAGCGGTGTCATCGTCCGTCCCAGACCTCGGCGGCGTCCGGCGCGGGTCCTCTGGACGCCGGAGTGATCTTTCCCTTAGCTTAGCCTTACCTAACTTTTGTTAGGCAAGCCTTACCTAAGGAGTTGTCCGATGGGAGTGATCCGGCGGGTCCTCGTCGTCGGCGTCGCCGGAGCGCTGGGCACGGTCGTCCTCGCCGGGCCCGCCGACGCGGCGGCCCTGCGGGTGTCGCCCTCGTCCGGGCTCGATCCCGGCGGGCAGACCGTGTCGATCTCCGGGTCGGGCTTCGATCCGGCGCGCAACAACGGGTTCGGCGTGTACGTGGTGTTCGGGCCGCGCCGTGCCGACTTCCACCGCGACGCCAACGCCTACGGGGCCGCCGTGTGGGTGCACCGTGGCGGCAGCGGCGGGGGCCAGGCGCGGATGAGCCCCTCGGGGACCTTCTCGGTCACCCTGCGGGTCAAGGCCCGCTACACCGACGGCAACGGCCGCGCGGTCGACTGCACGGCCACCCCCTGTTACGTGATGGCGATGGCGGCCCACGGGGTCCCCGACCGCAGCCAGGACGTCGTGGTGCCGGTCACCTTCGGAGGGGGCGGCACGCCGACGCCCTCCTCACCGAGGACCAGTGCGACGCCCACCCGCCGCGCCACGCCCACCGGCACCGCGAGCGTCGCGCCGCAGTCCTCGCCCGCGGGCACGGCCACGCCGCTCGCCGTCCAGCCGTTCCGGCAGACGGCCGCGGGACCGCCCGCCCGGTCGCCCTGGCCGTTCTGGCTGCTGGCCGGGTCCGTCGCCGTGGCGGTGCTGGTCAGCCGCCGCCTGGCCCGGCGGCGCTGACCCGCCCGAGTCTCCGGCGTGCGCCCCACGCCGGTGTCCCCCGATCAAGGAGAGTGCATGAAGCTCGTACCCCCACGGTTCGCGCGCGGCGCCGCCGTCGTGACCGGCGCCGGTCTGCTCGGCCTCGGCCTGACCGCCGCACCCGCGTTCGCGGACGGGCCCGCCACCACCGTCACCCCCAGTACGCAGGCCGACCCCGCCGGGCAGGACATCCGGGTCACCGGATCCGGGTTCGACCCCAACAAGAACAACGGCTTCGGCGTGTACGTCGCCTTCGGCCCCAAGCGCGGCGACGACTGGTACCTCAACGCCAACGCCTTCCAGGCCACCAAGTGGGTGCACAAGAACGCCTCCGGCAGCCCCAGCCAGGTCAAGATGAACGCCGACGGGACGTTCGACCTCACGCTGTCCGGCATCAAGGCCCAGTACACCGACGGCGACGGCAACGCCGTGAACTGCCTGACCACCCAGTGCTACGTCCTCACCTTCGCCGCGCACGGGTCGCCCGACCGCAGCCAGGACACCGCGACGCCCGTCACCTTCGTCGGCGGCCAGAACCCCGGCGGCCCCACGGACCCTCCCGGAGGCGGTGACGCGGACCAGCTCGTCACCGCCAACATCACCCGCGCGGGCACGCTGAGCCTGTCGGTCGCGGGAACGAACGTGACGCTCAGCGACGCCGCTCCCGGCGGCACCTCCACCGGCGCACTCAACAAGGCCACCGTGACCGACGCGCGCGGCACCAACGCCGGATGGACCCTGGTCGGCCAGATGAACGACCTCACCTCCGCCGATGGGGCCACGATCCCCGCCGCCAACCTGTCGTGGCGGCCGACCGCCTCGGCCGTGAACGACGGCTCGACCGGCACGGTCACGCCCGGTCCGAACGCCACCGGCCTGGACGTCGCCCGGACCCTGGCGTCGTCGGCGGCGGGTTCCAGCGGCGGTGTCTTCGAGGCCGGAGGCGCGCTCGACCTGCTCATCCCGGCGGGGGCCGTGCCCGGCTCCTACACCGGGACGCTGACCCTCACCCTGTCCTGATCCCGGGTGCGGCGCCGTGCCCGGGTACGGCGCCGCACCCTCGTCCACGGCGGAGCCCGTCACATGAGCCTGGATAAGACAACATCGGCCGTCCTCGCGGCGGGCGCGGCGCTGACGGCGGTGCTCGCCGCACCACCGGCCACGGCCTCCGCGGCTCCCGAGCCCGGTGGGATGACCTGGGCCGTCCGGCCCGCCGGTCCCCAGGGCCCCAACGGGCGTGACTACTTCGTCTACACCGTCGCGCCCGGCCAGGTGGTCAGGGACACGGTCGCCATCACCAACCTGGGCCCGGAACCGCAGACCTTCCGCGTCTACGCCACCGACGCGTTCAACACCGCCGACGGGTCGTTCGCCCTGCTCACCGCCGACCGGAACGCGACGGGCGTCGGCCGCTGGGTGCGGTTCGCCACCGGCTCGTACCGGGTCGGGGCGGGCCGGACCGTCCAGGTGCCGTTCACGCTCACCGTGCCGCGCGACGCCACGCCCGGCGACCACGGCGGCGGCATCGTCGCCTCCGTCGCCCAGCAGCAGACCACCGCCCGGGGGCAGCGCGTCAACGTGGACCGCCGGGTGGCCGCCCGCATCTACCTGCGCGCCGCCGGGCCCGTCACCCCGGCCCTGCAGATCTCCGCGCTGCGCGCCGCGTACCCGGCCCCGCTCCTGGGCGGCGGCCGGATGAAGGTCACCTACCTGGTGCGCAACACCGGCAACGTCCGGGTCACCGCACTGGCGCGGGTGAGCGCCCAGGGCCCGTTCGGCCTGCCGCTGGGCGGACGGGTGACCCGGCGGATCCCGGAACTGCTGCCCGGCAACGGCTACGCCTTCACCGAGCACCTCGGCGGCGTCCTGCCCGCCGGGCGGCTGACCACCTCGGTACGGATCTCGCCCACCGACCCGCAGAACGGCGCACCCGTCGCCGCCCGTCCCGTCACCCGCCGATCCTCGCTGTGGAGCATCCCCTGGCTCCCGCTCGCGGCGTTCGTCCTCGTCGCCGCGTTCCTCGTCCGGCGTCGCCTCGCTGGGAAGCGGCGATGAAGCTCTGGATCATCGCGGCGGCCTGTTCGTTGCTCCAAGCCACCCCGGTCGCGCACGCGGAGCCCGTCATCACCCTGGAGCGCACGTCGGTGGCACCGGGCCAGACGGTCGCCGTCCGCCTCACCGGCTGGGCCGCCGGGAACGTCCTCGTCGAACTCTGCGGGAACGAGGCCCGCCGGGGCACGGCCGACTGCGCCATCGGCTCATCGGCCGGGACCCACGTGCAGGAGGGCAAGACCGCGCTGGTCCTGCTCACCGTGACCGCCCCGCCGGTCGGCTGCCCCTGCGTCATCGCGGTACGACCCGTGACAGGAGGCAGCCCCCGCACCGTGCCGATCTCCGTCAAGGGCGTGCCGAAGCTGTCACCCGGAGAGCGGCCCACCGCCACGTCCCTCGCGGGCACCCGGCGGCTCACCGCCACCAGGGTCGCCGTGCGGGGAGGCGGCCCCGGTGAGGCGTGGTTCGGCGGCAGTGCCTCCCGGACCCTCCGGGTCACCCTGCGCAACGAGGGGACGGTCACCCTCACCGACCCGCCCCTGTCGCTGACCGCAGGGCGCGGCCCCGAACCCGCCGACCTGGTCACCGCGCCCGCCCTGGGCACCTTGCAGCCGGGTCAGGAACGCACGTACGACATCCCGTTCACGCTGCCCGCACCCGCGTTCGGCCGTTACACCGTACGCGGCGAGATCACGGGCCTGGACGAGCCGATCACCTTCACGGCGGCCACCGCCAGCTACCCGTGGGCACTGCCCCTGCTCGGCCTGCTGCTCGTCCCCGTGCCCTGGCTGACCCGCCGCCGCCCTGTCACGGCTCCCGGCGTCGCACAGAGCGGCTCGATGAACCGTACGGTCGCCGCCAACGTCGCCTGGTGGGCTCAGGCCCGGGGCCTGTCCGGGGACGACCTCGCCAAGGGGCTGGCCGCCCACACCGGTCGTTCCCGCGACCCCGCCGACCTTCCTCCTGCGTCACCCGACTGCTCCCTGGACGCCGACGACCTGCTGGCCCTGAGCCGCATCCTCGACGTTCCGCTGGCCGCCCTCTTCCTGCCCGCCGCCCCCGCGACGGCCGACCGTTCATCGGGATGACGCCAGTGCCCCTCGGCACGGGGCGGCAGGGTGCCGCGGGCGTCAGCGGGGGAGTGCGAGGGCGATGCGCCGTGCGTTCGGCAGCGTGCCCAGGGATGCCCCCGGCACCAGCAGCTTCGACCGGCGCAGGCCGCTGCCCACGACCACCTCGGGAGTAGCCAGGACGGCCTCGTCCACGAGGATCGGCCAGCCCTCCGGAAGTCCGACCGGGGTGATGCCGCCGTACTCCATGCCGGTCAGCTCCACCGCCTGCGCCATCGGCGCGAAGCTCGCCTTGCGCGCGTCGAGGTGCCTGCGGACCACGCCGTTGACGTCCACCCGCATCGTGGCGAGCACCATGCAGGCGGCGTAACGAGTCTCGCCGCCGCGTCTGGCCGCGACGACCACGCAGTTGGCCGACTCGTCCATCCCGACGCCGTAACGCTCGCAGAACGCGGCCGTGTCGGCCAGCTCGGGGTCGATCTCGGCCACCTCCACGCCCGCGCCCAGCTCCGCCACGGCCCGCGCCACCGGGTCGGCCAGCAGGTCGGTCCGCTCGGTCGCGGGAGTCCAGTGCAACGT
>DATADI010000040.1:0-1654 GCA_036258615.1 Thermomonospora sp.
CCGTCTCCGGACCCCGCCCCGGGGCGCTGAGGCAGGGGTTCACGGCGCGCCCGCACACCACGACGGCGACCCGAGGGCGCGCAAGGTCACGTAGTGGCCGGTGGCCGGGGCGATCACGCGGTCCAGCCGGGCGGCGTCGAATCGCCGTAGGTCGTGGAGCCGGCCGGACGCCGGGGCCGTCAGCGGTCGGGGGTGTCGTCGCGCAGGACCTCGCCGCGGATGACCGGGCCGGACGCGCTGCCCGCGGTGCGCGTGTCGCGGGCCGTGGGGGCGCCGAAGTCCATGCCCGGGGGGAACATCCCCGGCAGGCCCTCCTCGGCCAGGCGGCGCTCGGCGATCCGCACACGGCGGGCGGCGTACCGGGCCGCCAGGCGCCGCACCAGCGGGCGGGTGAACGGCAGCACGAACGCGAACCCGACCACGTCGGTGACGAAACCGGGGGTCAGCAGCAGCACGCCGCCCGCCAGCACCAGGGCCGCGTCGGCCAGCTCCCGGTCGGGCATCACGCCGCGTTCGAACGTCCCGCGCAGGGTGTTCCAGGCGCGGCGGCCCTCGCGGCGCACGATCCAGGCGCCCAGCAGGCTCTCGGCCAGCAGCAGCGCGGCGGTCTGCCAGCCGCCGATCAACGCCCCCACCTGGATGATCACGTAGATCTCCAGGACGGGCATCAGCAGGAACGCCAGGAACATCAGCAGCGGCAGCATGGCACCGGCCTCGCAGGACGCGACATCGTCACATCGGTGTCAACGCCGCGCCGCCGCCGATCGTTCCGTCCCCGGCCACCCCGCCGGACGGGGGGTCAGCGGGGGCCGCGGAACCGGTCGGTGCGGGCCGTCATCCCCCACCGGGTGATCTTCCACATGGCCTCGGCCATCACGTCGCGGCTCATCTTGCTGTGGCCGTGCTCGCGTTCGACGAAGGTGATCGGGACCTCCACCACCCGCAGGCCCGCCCGCACCGCCCGCCACGCCAGGTCGATCTGGAAGCAGTAGCCGCGCGAGTCCACCCCGTCCAGCCCGATCTTCTCCAGCGCCGTCGCCCGGTAGGCGCGGTACCCGCCGGTCGCGTCGTGCAGGGGCATGCCCAGCATGAGCCGGGCGTAGGTGTTGGCGCCGCGGGAGAGCGCCTCGCGGCGGCGCGGCCAGTTCACGATCCGCCCGCCCGGCACCCACCGCGCCCCGATCACCAGGTCGGCGCGCACCAGCGCCTCCAGCAGCGCCGGCAGCTCCTCCGGCTGGTGGGAGCCGTCGGCGTCCATCTCCACCAGCACGTCGTAGCCGCGCTCCAGCGCCCAGCGGAACCCGGCGATGTAGGCGGCGCCCAGCCCCTGCTTGCCGGTGCGGTGCAGCACCTTGACGTGCTCGTCGGCCGCCGCGAGCGCGTCCGCCAGCTCACCGGTGCCGTCCGGGCTGGCGTCGTCGATGACCAGCACGTCCACCTGCGGGACCGCCTCACGGACCCGGCCGACGACGCGTTCGAGGTTGTCCCGCTCGTTGTACGTGGGGATCGTCACCAGCACCCGGCCCAGCCCTTGCGGGACCTGCATGATCTACGCTCCTTCGTGACTGCGCGCGGTCCGCGCACCGGCCGCGGCGGCGGCCACGCCCAGCAGCGCCAGCGCCCACTCGGGCCCGGCGCCGACCCGGCCGGCGAG
>DATADI010000041.1:0-3300 GCA_036258615.1 Thermomonospora sp.
ACCTGGACCAGTGCCTCGTCCGGGACCCGGGCGGGCTGGGCGGGGCGGGCCGGGGCGGGCGCCTCGGCCGCGAGCGGGCGGGTGCCGCCGTCGCGGGGGGCCGCCTTGCCCTTCGTCCTGCGCTCGGTCCTCGTGCGGCCCCTGTCGGCCTTCCGCCGCGCCCGGGCGCTGCCGGCACCGCTGCCGAACAGCTCCCTGCGCCGCAGGTAGACCCCGATGGCCAGGCACAGTGCCGACACGGCGCTGACCGCGATCGAGATGTAGATCACCGTCAGCGTCTCGAGGCCGAGAACCTTCGCGTCCGCGTCTCCGCCGGCGACCATGCCCGCGACCAGCAGGCCGATCGCCACCACCACGAGGACGCCGCTCAGGATGATCACTGGGTCCTTCTCTCTACAGGCCGCCCAGGGCGCCTGGGGCCACCGCCGGTCTTCGCAGCGCCGCGCGCATGGCCTCGCTGCCATCCGCGGCGCGGCGCGATCGCAAAGACACTATCGCTCACCCGGCGCGCGTCAACGCCTGTCGTGCGGCGGGTTGTCGGCGGTGTGGAAGGCTCCGGTCGCGGAGTGCTGGGCGTGCTGGGCCGGCTCGGCGGGCGGCGGGAAGGGCGTGGGCCCGGTGGCGGCGGGAGCGGGAGCCGGTGCGGGAGCGGGCTGCGGTTGCCCGTTGCGGTTCTCGGGATGCTGGACCACCTGCTGCGGGCCGGTCTGCGGCCCGGCGCCGGGGCCTCCGGGGCCGAACGGGCCGCCCTCGGTGGTGCCGACCTCCAGCTCGCGGAGCTGCCCCTCCAGATAGACCTTCAGCCTGCTGCGGTACTCGCGTTCGAAGGCGCGCAGGTTGTCGACCTCGCGCTCGAGCTCCTCGCGCTGCTGCACCAGCGAGCCCATCACCTGGCGGTGCCGGTCCTGGGCGTCGCGGTCGAGCTCGGCGCCGCGGGCGCGGGCCTCGCCGAGGATCTGGTCGGCCTGGCGGCGCGCGTTGCCGACGATCTCCTCGGCCTCGCGGCGGGCGCGGCCCAGCGTCTCGTCGGCCTCCCGGCGGGCGTCGGCGATCGCCTGGTCGGCGGTCTGCTGCGCCAGCGCCAGCACCCGGGCCGCGGTGTCCATGTTGTCCTCACCGCTGGGCGCGGGCATCCCGAGCGCGCCGAGCGCGGGCTCCGGCTCGGGCTTGGGCTCGGGCCGCGGCGGCTCGGGGACGGGGGGCAGGTCGGGCTTGGGCTCGACGATCGGCGCGGCCATCGCGGGGACCTTGCCGCGCAGGCACTCCGCCAGCTTGGCGCGCAGCTCCTCGTTCTCCTGGATGAGGCGGTCCAGCTCGGCCTCGACCTCGTCGAGGAAGGCGTCCACCTCCTCCTCGTCGTAGCCCGGCCTCAGCCGGGTCGTACTGAACTGCTTGTTCCGCACGTCGGCGGGTGTGAGCGGCATGTCGTCTCCTTGGCGCGCTTGGAGTCTGTCCCAAAGGACGGTATCCGATCAGAGCTCCGAGGCGAAGATGATCATTCCGACCAGCTCCCCACGAAGATGATCATGATGTAGACCACAAGGAAGAGCACCGTGAAGCTGAGGTCTAGGGCCACGTTACCCAGCCGCACCGGCTTGATGAAACGCCTCAGCAGTTTCAGCGGCGGATCGGTGACGGTGTAGGTCACCTCCGCCACCACCAGCAGTGCTCCCCGGGGCTGCCAGGACCGGGCGAACGACTGCAGCACCTCGAAGATCAGCCTCCCGATGAGGAAGAGGAGGAAGATCCACAGCACCGTGGTCAACACGGTCGCAACGATGTTCACGGACACTCTCGCATGTGGGCTGTCAGCTTTGGTTGAAGAATCCTCGTTCTGCCATCCGGGCCTTGTCCTCGGCGGTCACCTCGACGTTGGCGGGCGACAGCAGGAACACCTTGTTCGTAACACGGTCGATGCTCCCCCGCAGGCCGAATATGAGACCCGCCGCGAAGTCGACGAGACGTTTGGCGTCACTGTCGGTCATCTCGGTCAGGTTCATGATCACCGGAGTGCCCTCCCGGAAGTGCTCCCCGATGATCCTGGCCTCGTTGTAGGTCCTGGGATGCAGCGTGGTGATCCGCGCGAGGTCGGAGGAACCGGACTCGTACAGCGCCACGGAGCGTCGGTCGGACGTCGGCGGGGCGTGATGATCGCGATCCCGGTCCGGGGCGTCCTCGGCTCGGGTAAGCTGGCCGCCGGACTCCTCGGACCGCCGCCGCCCCTGGTCGGCCGCGTCGTCGTCGTAGACGTCGTACTCGTCGTAGTCGTCGTACTTGTCCTCATAGCGGTCGTCCTCAACCAGGCCGAGGTAGACCGCCATCTTGCGCATCGCGCTGGCCATACGCCCCTCCGTCGTCCTGTGGGTGCCGCGCCTGGCGGACGGCCGCTGCCGGACAGTTCCAGGTGTGACCCCCGTCCCGGGCGGGTGTCACTGTGGGGACATTACCTGACGATTGCGCTCCGGCCGCCGAGCAACGCCGTACCGATCCGCAGGTGTGTCGCGCCACACGCGACCGCCTGCTCCAGATCCCCGCTCATACCGGCCGAGATCACCGTGGCGTCCGGGTGGGCGGCGCGCACCCGGGCGGCGACCTCGGCGAGCCGTTCGAACGCCGGGAGCGGGTCGGCGCCCAGCGGCGCCACGGCCATCACGCCGCCGAGTTCCAGGTTCTCGGCCCCGGCGACCAGGTCGGCCAGTTCCGGCACCCGGCCGGGGGCCGCGCCGCCGCGCTGGTCGGGGTCCTCGTCGAGGGAGACCTGGACGAGGCAGCGCAGGGTGCGCCCGGCCCGCACCGCGCCCGCCGACAGGGCCGTCACCAGCCGGGGCCGGTCGACCGACTGCACCACGTCGGCGTAGGCGGCCACCGCACGGGCCTTGTTGGTCTGCAACTGCCCGACGAAGTGCCAGGTCAGCGGGAGGTCGGCGCACTCGGCGGCCTTCGGTGCGGCCTCCTGGTCGCGGTTCTCGCCGACGTCGGTGATCCCGAGCCCGGCCAGCAGCCGCACGTCGGAGGCGGGGAAGGTCTTGGTCACCGCGATCAGCGTGAGGGCGGCGGGGTCGCGGCCGGCCGCGTCGCAGGCCACCGCGATCCGGGCGCGCACGGCCGCCAGGTTCCCGGCCAGTTCCCCGGCGCGGGTGTCGGTCGGGGCCGCCACTACTTCAGGAAGTCCGGGACGTCGAGGTCGTCGTCCTCGTCGAAGACGACCGGGCGGCGGCGCGGGCCGGTGCCGGGGCCGCCGTCGTTCTCGCCCGCGTGCACCCGGGCCGGGGACTGCTCCGCCGACGGCCGGGGACGCGG
>DATADI010000042.1:0-10059 GCA_036258615.1 Thermomonospora sp.
CTCTTTTTCGAGTCGGGGCAGGGTACGCGGGGCCCTGCGGGCGGTGACGACCATGCGGAGCCGGGTCCACAGGCCGAGCAGTCCGCCGGGCAGGAAGAGGACGACGGCGACGACGGCGGCGCCGTACAGGAGCCGGGACGCCTCGGCGGGGGCGACGCCGCCCGAGCCGGGCGCGGCGATCAGCGGCAGGCCGTCGCTGTAGCGGGTGAACAGCGGAGGCAGCAGCGACACGAACGCGGCCCCGGCGACCGCCCCGGCCACCGAGCCGAGCCCGCCGATGACGATCATCGCCAGGTACTCCAGCGAGAGGATCATGCCGAAGTAGTCCGGCACGGTCCGCCGGAACGCCATCGCCAGCAGCACGCCCGCCAGCCCGGCGTACATCGACGACAGCACGAACACCCCGGCCCGGTACCGGGCGACGGGCACGCCCATCACCCCGGCGGCGATCTCGTGGTCGCGGATGGTGGCCATGGCCCGCCCGGGACGGCCGCGCAGCACGCCGCGCGCCACCCACGCCGCCGCCAGCAGTACGACCAGGCTGAGGAACCACAGCTTCTCCAGCGCCCGGAACGGCACCTGCAGCACCACCAGCTCGGGGGTGTCGGCGAAGCTGAAGCCCAGCAGCTCCAGCGGCGGGACGTCGCGGCCGTTGGCGCCGCCGGTCACCGCCTCGGCGTTGTGCAGCACGTGCTGGCCGATGAAGATCAGCGCCAGCGAGGCGATGCCCAGGTAGGTGCCGCGCAGCCGCCCGGCGATCGGGCTGAACAGCCCCCCGGCGACCCCGGCCAGCACCACCGCCAGCACCACCGCCACGGGGGTCGGCAGGCCCAGCCCGGACAGCTCGTCGTGCGGCTCGGCGGCGAAGTACACGTACCCGTACGCGCCGACCGCCAGGAAGAACGCGTGGCCCATCGACAGCTGCCCGGTGGACCCGGTCAGCAGGTTCAGCCCGATCGCGCCGACCGCGGCGGCCATCGCGAACAGCCCCGCCTGCATCAGGAACGGCTCGGCGTAGAACGGGATGACGACCATCACCGCCAGGCCCGCCGCCGCGGCCAGGACCCGGGGCCGCCGCGCGGCCGAGATCAGGCTAGACACGGGCCAGCTCCCTCGTCCCGAACAGCCCGGCGGGCCGGATCAGCAGGATCACGACCATCACCAGGAACGGGGCGACCTCGCCGATGCCGCGGCCCAGGAAGGTCAGGTCGTTCTGGTAGCCGGTGACCAGCGACTCGGTCAGCCCGATGATCAGCCCGCCCGCCAGCGCCCCGGTGGTGGAGTCCAGCCCGCCGAGGATCGCCGCCGGGAACGCCTTGAGCGCCACGAACGAGGTCGAGCGGTCCAGCCCCGGCGTCGGGAAGACGGTGAGGAACAGCGCCGCCACCGCCGCCAGCGCCCCGGCCACCGCCCAGGCGCCCATCGACACCCGGGTCAGCCGGATCCCCATGAGCGCGGCGGTCTCCCGGTCCTCGGCGGCGGCCCGCATCGCGATGCCCCACGAGGTGTACCGGAACGCCATCAGGAAGCAGGTGATCAGCGTCGCGGCGGTGACCAGCGCGGCGATGCGGGTCTGCGCGATGCCGACGCCGCCGATCTCCACGATCCGGTTCTGCCACGGGTCGCCCATCGCCAGCACGTCGGTGCCGATCCGGCGGGTCAGCTCGGTGGTGAGCAGGATGTCCACGCCGATCGTCACGATCGCCAGCACGTGGTGGTCGCCCGCTCGGGACCGGCGCAGCACCAGGAACTCCACGGCCGCGCCGACCACCGCCGCGACCGCGACCCCGGCCAGCAGCGCGAGCCAGAAGCCGATGTCCTCGTGCAGCACCGCGACCACGTAGCCGCCGACCAGCAGCAGCGAGGCGTGCGCGAAGTTGACCACCTCGGTGGCCTTGAAGATGATCACGAATCCGAGGGCGATCAGCGCGTACACCGAGCCGATCGACACCCCGTTGACCAGCAGTTCGATGAAGGTGGTCACTGCTTCTCGACCTCCCGGTCCCTGGCCGCCTGCTCGCCCAGGTAGGCACGGATGACCTCCGGGTCGCGCTGCACCTCGTCGGGGGTGCCCGCGGCGATCCGGCGGCCGAAGTCCAGCACGGTGACCTCGTCGGCGAGCCGCATCACCATGCCCATGTCGTGTTCGACCAGCAGGATCGAGATGTCCAGGTCGGCGCGGGCGGCCACGATCACCTCGGCCATCGCGCGCCGCTCCCCGCCGTTCATCCCGGCCACCGGCTCGTCCAGCAGCAGCAGCTTGGGCTCCATCGCCAGCGCGCGGGCCAGCTCGACCCGCTTCTGCACGCCGTACGGCAGCATCCCGACCGGGGCGTCCAGGTACTCCGAGACGCCGACGAACCGGGCGATGTCGCGGACCCGGGCGCGGTGCCGGGCGTCCTCGCGGCGGGCCGACGGCAGCCGCAGCCCGGCGCCGAGGAACCCGGCGCGGGTCAGCCGGTGCCGGCCGAGCATCACGTTGTCCTCGACGGTCTGGAACCGCGACAGCGCGATGTTCTGGAAGGTGCGGGCCACGCCCAGCGCCGCGATCCGGTGCGGCGCCATCCGGGTCAGCTCGGCGTCGCCGAACCGGACGCTGCCCGAGGTGGCCCGGTAGACGCCGGACAGCACGTTGAAGCAGGTGGACTTGCCCGCGCCGTTGGGCCCGATGACGGCGTGGATGCTGCCGGGCCGGACGGTGAAGCCCACGTGGTCCAGGGCCGTGATCCCGGCGAACCGCACCGTCAGGTCGGTGACCTTCAGCTCGCTCACCGGGCACGGCCTCCGGGGCGGGCGCCGCCGGGCGCGGGGCCCGGACGGCGGGACGGACTTGCTCTCACGGCACCCTCCGGTGGTTCGTGGACGGACGGGGGACGGGCGGGTCAACCGGCCCACCTCTCGAGCGTGGGCGGGCGCCGGAACTCCGGCTGCTCGGCGTCGGCGTCGCCCACGCCCAGGTACCGGCGGCGGACCTCGTCGCTGGCGGCCAGCTCGTCGGCCGGGCCGGACAGCGTGACGCGGCCGACCTCCAGCACGTGCGCGGTGGTGGCCAGCCGCAGCGCCAGGGCCGCGTTCTGCTCGATGAGCAGCACCGCGGTGCCCTGCCGGTTGATCTCGGCGATGGTCTCCCCGATGCGCTCGGCCATCAGCGGGGCCAGCCCCAGCGTCGGCTCGTCCAGCAGCAGCACCGACGGCCGCGCCATCAGCGCCCGGCCCATCGCCAGCATCTGCTGCTCGCCGCCCGACAGCAGCCCGGCCCGCTGCCCGGCCCGTTCGGCGAGCACCGGGAACAGCTCCATCACCCGCGCACGCGCGGCGTCGCCGCCGGGCCGGCCCCGGGCGCCCAGCGCCCCGGCCCGCAGGTTCTCCTCCACGGTCAGCCGCCCGAAGACCCGCCGGCCCTCGGGGACCTGCACGACGCCCGCGGCGACCACCGCCGCCGGGGGCAGCCCGGCCAGCGGACGGCCGCCCAGGGTGACGGTGCCGGCCTCGACCGCGCCGCGATGGAACGACAGCGTCCCCGACAGCGCCCGCAGCAGGGTCGTCTTGCCCGCGCCGTTGGCGCCGAGCACGGCGGTCACGGTGCCCTCGGGGACCTCCAGGGAGACCTCCCGCAGCGCCCGCACGGCCTTGCCGTAGCTCACCGACAGGCCGCTGACCGCGAGCGTTCCGCTCGCCGTGGTCACCATCGGCACCTCCCATCGATCTCGTGTGGGAGGCACACCAGCATGTGAGCTGTGACACCGTCCAGACCCTGGGGGAAAACGGGTCACCGGTCCAACTGAACCTCGTTCTGATTGTGCCCGTTCACAGCGGGGCCGGGTTTCGGGGTGTCCCCTCTGTCCTGACCCGTACGTTTCGTGGCAGGGTGACATACATCACCTGGGAGGTCCACCCCTTGCCCTCTACCGTCACCGTCACACGCGACATCACGCGCGACGAGGAGCTGGCCGCGGTGGCCGAGGCGGCGTCGCGCAGGCTGCTGGAACGGCTCCCCGAGCTCACCGACCGGCTGGTCGCCGAGATCCTCGCCGACGACCCCGGCTACACCACCGTCGTGCCCCCGGACGACCTCTGGCAGACCGTCCGGGACATCGTCGGCGAGAGCATCGACCACATGAGCCGCCGCGCGCTGGGCGAGGAGCCCGCGCTGTCCAAGGCCATCACCATCGGCCGCCGCCGCGCCGAACAGGGCCTGCCCCTGGAGTCGCTGCTGCGCGCCTTCCGGGTCGGCGGCCGGGTCTGCTGGGAGGCGATGATCGAGGTCGTCTCCGCCGACGAGCCCGACGCCCTGCCCGCCCTGCTGCGCTTCGCCAGCATCGTCTGGCACACCAACGAGATCCAGTCCAACGCGGTCGCCGAGGCCTACCGGCGGACCGAGTCGGACCTGCTGCGCCGCAGCGGCGAACGGGTGCAGGCCCTCCTGGACGCGCTGCTGGACGGCCGCGGCGCCGACGGCGGGCTGGCCAAGGCCGCCGCCGCCGCGCTCGACCTGCCGATGAACGGCCGGTACGCGGTCGCGGTGCTGCGCTCGCCGCGCCGTGACCCCGGGTTCGCCCGCCCCGAACGGGTGTCCGGGCTGCGGTTCGTGTGGCGGATGCGCACCGACGCCGAGGTCGCCGTGGTGGAGCTGGGCGACCGGCACACCGAGGACGTGGTCGCCGCCCTGGAGCCGCTGTTCGACGGGCAGGCCGGGATCAGCCCGGTGGTGGAGGGGCTGGCCGCGCTCGGCCGCGCCCGGTGGCTGGCCGAGATCGCCCTGCAGACCTGCGCGCCCGGCGACCGCCGCGTCACCCGGCTGGACGACCGGCTGCCCGCCGCGCTGGTGGTGTCCCAGCCGGAGCTGTCGGGCTACCTGGGGTCCTCGGTGCTCGGCCCGCTGGCGGAACTGGACCCGGTCGACCGGGAGGTCCTGCTGGAGACGCTGGCGACCTGGCTGGACTGCGAGGGCTCGGCGGCCCGTACCGCGAGCCGCCTGTACTGCCACCGCAACACGGTGTTCAACCGGCTGCGCCGCCTGGAGCAGCTCACGAGCCGGTCCCTGCACCGGCCCCGCGACGTGGTGGAACTGGCCCTGGCGCTGGACGCGCTCGACCTGGTCACCCCGGACGAGACCCGGGACCGGCTGCTGGGCTGACGCCCGGCGCTCAGCTGATGCGGTGCGGGTCGATGCGGGCCCACTCGGCGTCCCACAGCGCGTCCCGCACCCGGTCACAGCGCCGCCGGACCAGGTAGTAGGCCCCCAGCAGCGGCAGCCCCGCCGCCAGCGCCGCGCCCGTCGCGGCGTAGCCCGCGTCCACCAGGGTCCGCGAGTGCGGCCGGGGCCGTACCGTCACGGTGCCGTCGCGCTCGACCCAGATCCGCTGCCGGGCGCCCGCCCTGGCCTCCTTCCAGGCCGGGATCCTGCCGCTGCGCGCGGTGCCGTCCGGGGCCCGCCACGTCGCCCGCACGGTGTGGTGCAGATAGCGCTCGCCGCCCGTGCCGGCGGGCCCGACCACCGTGGCGACGACCTGCTGGCGGGTCTGCCGCTCGTACCGCTCGGCGCGCGCGCCGCTGTCGTAGGACCACAGCCACGCCCACGTCACCAGGATCGGCGCGACCAGCAGGAACACCGTCGTCAACGCCAGGCCCACCGCCCACTGGACCCGGTCGACCGGCCGGCGCATGGTGTTGCGGTCGAAGCCGAGGCGCCGCCGCAGGCGCCCCAGCCGCGTGGGGGCCCTGCCGCCCTCAGGCCGGCGCATTGTGCCACCTCCCGGGTAAGGGGTGTCCCGCTGAGAGGCTTCACTCTCCGTTCAGACAGTATTCCCGCCAGGGGCGGCTGACACACGGCCCGCGCGCTCCTCGTCGCCGGTGGCGCGCTCCCTCTCCCCGCGCTCGCGCACCGCCAGCGCCGCCACCGTCGCCAGCGCGCACAGCACCGCCGTGATCAGGAAGATCTCCCGGTACTCGGTGCGCAGCGCGTCCTGCACCGCCGCCTGGTACGCCGCCATCTGCCGCTCGGCCTCCCCGGGCGGCAGCCCGAACGGCAACGGGGTCGCCAGGTCCTCGGTCAGCGACCGGAACCGGTACAGGCCCCACGCCGACAACGCCGAGATGCCCAGCAGCATCCCCACCATCCGGGTCACCACGACCGCCGCCGAGGCCACCCCGTGCTGGGCGGCGGGCACCAGCCGCAGCGCCGCCGACGACACCGGCGCGATCACCAGCCCCAGGCCCAGCCCCGCCAGCACCAGGTCCACGTCCATCCGGGGCAGCGGGCCGTACGACGCGCCCGCCAGGTCCGCCGGCCACCCCGCGATCAGCAGGTACGCCACCGCGGAGAGCGCCATCCCCGCCACCATCGGCCACCGGTCGCCGACCCGGCGGGCCAGCAGCCCGCCCAGCACCGCCGCCACCGGCAGCGCCACCAGGAACCGCACCAGCACCAGCGCCGCCCCGAACGAGTCCTTCCCCAGCAGCGACTGCGCCACCAGCTGCACGTCCACCAACGTGACCATCAGCGCGGCGCCCGACAGCAGGCTCACCGCGAACGTCGCCAGCAGCGGCCCCCGCCGCACCCCCGTCAGGTCCAGCAGGCGGGTCCGCGACCGGACCTCCCACACCACGAACCCGGCCAGCACCGCGACCCCCGCCGCCACCAGCGGCAGGCCCCACGGCGGCAGCGGCGCCCGCTCCGGCTCCGGGTTGTGCAGCCCGCCGACCAGCAGGCCGAGGCCCAGCGCCAGCAGCAGCCCGCCCACCACGTCCACCCGGGGCCGCACGGCGGGCCGGGTGCCCTTCGGCACCGTCGCCTGCACCACCGCCATGGCCGCCAGCACCACCGGCACGTTGATCCAGAAGATCGCCCGCCAGTCCAGCCAGGCCGCGATCGCCGCCCCGTACAGCGGGCCCAGCACGCTGCCCAGCTCCTGCGCCGCGCCGACCGCGCCCAGCACCACCGGACGCTGCCGCTCCGCCCACAGGTCACCGGCCAGCGCCATCGTCACCGGCAGCAGCGCGCCGCCCGCCACGCCCTGCACCACCCGGCCCGCCACCACCCAGGCCAGGCCGTCGGCGAACGCGGTCAGCGCCGACCCGGCCGCGAAGAACAGCAGGCACCCGTGCAGCAGCGGACGGCGGCCGTACCGGTCCGACAGCTGCCCCAGCAACGGCATCGCCGCCACGTAGCCGAGCAGGAACCCGGTCAGGATCGGGGTCGCCCGCTCCAGCCGGTTGACCGGGATCTCCAGATCCTCGATCACCTGCGTGAAGATCGTGGTGATCACGTAGGCGTCCAGCGCGGCCAGCAGTACCACCGCGCCGCCGGCCCCGATCGCGGCGCCCCGCCCGCGGACCCGCGTCGGCCCCCTCATCGGCTACGCCGGGGCCGTGATCGTGTAACCGGCGTCGAACTCGGTGAAGGTCACCACCACCGCGTGGTCGTCGCCGCCCTGGCCGCCCTCCGCCGGGAGCACCCCCCGCACCTTCAGCAGCCGGTGGCCGTCCTTCGCGATCCACACGTGCCCGCTGACGTCCTGAGAGACGCCCGGGATGAGCGCGCCCGCCCGGTCCTTGGGCAGCGTCACGCGCACCTTGTAGGCGTCCCTGCCGCCGACCTTCTCCCGGGCCTCCGTCTTCGGCGAGCCCACCAGCGTCAGCAGCTTCGCGATGCCCCGCTCGGGATCCAGCACCGCCGACGGGTCGTACAGCGCCAGGATCCGCTCCTTGGGGGCCTTCTGGAAACCGCTGCCGGTGACGCCCTTGTAGTACAGGGTGTCGCCGAGCAGGACGAACTGTGTCTCCAGGGTCAGCCCCAGTTGCTGGAGCCGCAGCGTGCCCTGCGCGTCGCCGTTCCTGAGCAGCTTGACGTCACCGCCCTTGACCGGGATCGCCGGCTTGCCCTCCGTGCTGATCGTGAACCCGACGCTCTTCAGGTTCCGCATGGCGTCCGCCGACTGCCGCAGCGTCTGCGGCGCCTGCGGCAGGGAGCCGGAATCCGTTCCTCCCGACCCTCCCGAGCAGCCCGCCACCGCCAGCGCGACCACGACGACCACGGACATTCGACCCCGGATCCAAGACATAGGCGGGACCCTACCGACGGGTCGCCCGGTACGTCACTCGGCTGGGAGGATGAGATGTCTCGTCCCCCTCCGGCATGACATCCGATTCCCGGTGGCCCCCCACGACACCCCGCGGCTATCATTGCCGCGGCGGGCACGGGTGGTCACCGCAGCTCACAGGCTCGTCGCGGGGCGGTAGCTCAGCCGGTCAGAGCAGCGGACTCATAATCCGTAGGTCGTGGGTTCGAGCCCCACCCGCCCCACGGGGCCGGCGTCCCCTGCTCGCCGCCCTTCGGGTCGGCTTCGCCGGTGGCCCGCAATGCCCTCCCGGGGGGGCGACCCCCCGGACCCCCCGATGTGGGGGCTTCGCCCCCACGCCCCCTCGCTGCTGCGGGTTATTGGAACGTTTTTCTTCGGGGCCTTTCGTCCTTTTTCGGTTTTGGGTTGTGCCTCTTTGGGGTGGGTGTCGGCGCTACAGGTCTGTAACGATACGGATCGGGCAAATGGTGCTTGTGGGGGGTTCGCCCCTATCGTCGCGTCGTCCATGACGCATTCCACCAGGAGGTGCGGATGAGAGGCTGGGGCGGACGAACGCTCACGGCTGTGACCATCGCCGGGCTGGTCGCCACGGGGACGGCGATCCCGTCCCAGGCGGCGCCGGCGGACGACATCGCCGACCGGCTGCGGGCGATCCCGGGCATGAAGGTGCTGGAGGAGAAGCCCTCGGGGGCGGAGGGGTACCGGTTCTTCCTGCTGAGCTACCGGCAGCCCGCCGACCACCGGCGGCCGGGCAAGGGGTGGTTCGAGCAGCGGCTGTCGCTGATGCACCGGGACACCGGGCGGCCGATGGTGCTGCACACCTCGGGGTACGACCTGACGACCTCGCCGTTCCGGGCGGAGCCGACGCAGCTCGTGGAGGGCAACCAGATCTCCGTCGAGCAGCGGTTCTTCAGCCCGTCGCGGCCGTCGCCGGCGGACTGGTCGAAGCTGACGATCTGGCAGGCCGCCACCGACCACCACCGGCTCGTCAAGGCCCTCAAGCGGGTGTACGGGCGCAAGTGGGTGTCCACCGGGGCCAGCAAGGGCGGCATGACGTCGGTGTACCACCGGCGGTTCTACCCCTCGGACGTGGACGCGACGGTCGCGTACGTCGCGCCCAACGACGTCGACAACGCCGAGGACAGCGCGTACGACCGGTTCTTCGCGACGGTCGGGTCCGACCGTGCCTGCAGTGACCGGCTCAAGGGCGTGCAGCGCACGGTGCTGAAGCGGCGCGCGGAGTTCGGAAAGCGGTACGAGGCGTACGCGGCCAAGAACGGGTTCACGTTCCGGAATCTGGGCGGGGTGGACCGGGCGCTGGAAGCGACGGTGCTGGACGTCGAGTGGGCGTTCTGGCAGTACTCCCTGGAGTCGGACTGCCCCAAGGTGCCCTCGCCCAAGGCGTCCGACGACGTGCTGTGGAATTTCGTCGACTCCACGGCGAGCTGGTCGTTCTACACCGACCAGGGGCTTGAGCCGTACATCCCGTACTACTACCAGGCCGGTACGCAGCTCGGCGCGCCCGAGCCGAAGTTCCGGTACCTGCGTGACGTGCGCCGCCACCCGGACGTGTACCGGCCGCGCGCGTTCGTCACGCCCGAGCTGCGCCGCCAGATGCGGTTCCAGCCGAAGGCGATGGCCGACATCGACAGGTGGGTCCGCACCGAGGGCCGCCGCCTGATGTTCCTGTACGGCGGGAACGACCCGTGGAAGGCCGAGCCGTTCCGGCTCGGGCGGGGCACCCGTGACTCGCTCTGGTACGAGATCGCCGGGCTCAACCACAGCGGCCGGCTGATCCAGCACCTGCCCGCCGGCAAGCGCGAGCAGGCGGTCGCCGCGCTGCGGCGCTGGCTGGGCGTCGGCACCGCGGGCGGCGCCCAGGTGCGCAAGCTGGGGCCGGTCGACTCCTTCGACGAGCTGCAGGTTCGCAGGCCGCGGCTCTGACCCCGGCCGCGCCGGGCGAAACCCGCGCCGGGCC
>DATADI010000043.1:0-4449 GCA_036258615.1 Thermomonospora sp.
CCCGACCGAGGGATTGCTGAGGGCGCTCCCGTGCTGGTGGACACCGTCTTCCTTCACCGCTGGCTGTGCTCGCGCGGCATCGTCGTGCACCCGAGGGGGCCTCGTCGTGTGTCGCCGCAGGCGTCATTGAGGCGTGGATCGCTGCCCCCGCCCAGGACGGTCGCCGCCGGATCGATGCCGAGCGCGGTGGTCTGGTCGCGGACCCAGCGCACGGCCGCCACGACGTCGTCCAGCGGCACCGGGTAGGTGACCCCTCCGACGGCCAGCCGGTAGTCCACGCTGACCACGACGGCCCCGGCCCGGCTGACGATCTCACGGGCGACCCAGTCGGCCTCCAGGATGTCGAGGTCTCCCGTCACGAAACCGCCGCCATGGAGCCAGACGAGACACGGGCACCCGGTGCCGCGCTCCTCAGCCCCGCGGCGTGGGGAACGTTGGGTTCTCGGCGTCGAAGGGGACGTCCTCCCGCTGGCGGCGGACGTCGGCCATGGAGGCGGGCAGCTCGAACGGCAGCCGCCCACCGGCCGGAGCGCGGCCGAACAGCACGTCGAGCACGGCCTGGTCCCCGGCGCCGAAGTCCCCGACGAGGGCGGCGATCCGGTCGGTGCACGATCCGGCGGACCGACTCGTCCAGGCGCTCCTCGGCCACCCGGCCCGTGCGGACGAGTTGGACGACGAGTTCGGGTCCCCGCCGACGGGACGCACTCGACCCCGGCCACGCGATCACCGCCACGGAGATCGAGGACTTCCTGGCCGCGCGCGGTCTCATGGTCCGCGTCGGTGACGCGCTGCTGGTGCGGACCGGGTTCATGGCCGAGCGGCGGGACGACTGGGGCGACTACCCCGGTGGCGCGGCCCCCGGCCTGTCGCTGCACACCGCGCCGACTTTCCTGCCCTGCGGACGCGGATCGAGGAGGCCATCCGTACGCACGCCTCGCCCCGGCACGTGCCGGACGAGGTCGCTAGACGAAGTCGGCGAAGTCCATGTTGGCGAGTTCCAGGTTGACGGCCATCGTTCCGGCTTCGGACAGGGGGATGCGGGTGGCCTGGCCGGGGGTGTCGTACAGGTCCACCACCAGCAGCGGGTGCGTCGGGTCGCTCAGGGTGGTGGCGTCCGCGAGGGCGACCATGGTGGTGTGCTGGTGGGGCGGTACGAGTGCGGGGACCTGCCCGGGCTGCAGGTGTTCGAAGGCGCGATCGTCGACGACCTGGGCCTCCAGGGGCATGTCCTCGTCATCGACGTGGTGGTAATCCGTGAACTCCTCGATCGGCTCCGCCAGGGCGCGCCAGGCGTGGTCGTCGGTGAAGTCGGTGCGCACCAGCAACGTCGACTCCGTGGCGGGCAGCTGCGGGAACGAGGTACGCATCACCCCCGTCGGTGTGGGAGTCCGCCGGGCGCCGCCGTCGCCCTGGTAGACGCCATAACTGTCCATCCCCTGCACCAGATGGTCGAAGGGCAGGTCGCCGCTCAGCAGCCCCGTCACGACGTGGCCGAGCCGATCCGGTCCGACGCGGACTCCCCGGCCGGGGACGTCCCGCATGTCCACCACCAGCACGACGTCGCCGCCGTACACGGTGAAGCTGTCGACCACGAGGACGACCGGCGGCACGGCGGTGTCCTCCTGGACGAGCGCGGGGACGTTCCCGCCGAGAAGGTGGTCCCACCGGTGGTCCTCGATCTTGCGAAGCTGTATCCCGCTGGTGCCCAGCACGACCGTGTCGGCGTCCCGTCGCCCGTCGAGGGCGTCGAGGACGTCACCCCAGTTGGCCCGGCGGCCCTGGTAGTAGGCACAGACCAGCGGAATCTCGCCGGGCGCGGGCACGGGAAGCTTCGGGTAGGGCATCGGTCTCTCCGTCTCGGCGCGGGCGTCTCCCGCCGTTCGATGGCGATTGTGCCGAGCGCCTACGACAACCGGCCGTGGGCGATGGGAGCCGGGTCCGCGTGACGCCCGCCGTGTGCGGGCCGTCGCCGGTCGATCGCCCAGACGGCGAGGGCACAGAGGGCGAACCCCGCACCGAGCAGGCTCGAACCGGCCCAGCCCGCGGAAGCGAACACGACCGTGGTGGCGGCGGCACCGAGCGCGGAGCCGAGGGAGTAGAAGACCATGTAGCCACCGATGACGCTGCTGGTGCGTTCCGGATGCGCCGAGGTGAGAAGGTGCTGGTTGCTGACATGGGCGGCCTGGACCGCGAAGTCGAGGAGGACCACCCCGGCGGCGAGAGGCCACAGCGACCACGGAAGCTGTGCGATCGCCGCCCACGAGGCGACGAGCAGGGCGAGCGCCAGGCCGGTGACCGGGATCGCCCGCCCGGAATCCGCCCACAGTCCGGCGCGCGCCGCACCGAGCGCTCCGGCGAGACCCGCGATGCCGAACAGCCCGATCTGGGCCTCGCTTAGGTGCCACGGTGCGGCGGCCAAGGGCAGCGCCATGCCGCTCCACAGGGTTCCGAACGACGCGAAGAGGAAGAAGGCGATGAGCCCGCGCGTGAGGAACAGACGCTCCCGGAACAGTCCGCCCAGCGACGCGATCACACGTCCGTACCCGGCCGGACGTTCGGCCCGTTCCTCCGCGGGCAGCACGGCCAGGACCAGGGCCGCCAGCCCGAGCGCGAGCACCGCGAGGGCGGCGTAGACGCTCCGCCAGCCCCACACCTCGGCCAGCCACCCGGCGAGGACTCGTCCACCGAGGATGCCGACGACCACGCCCGAGGTCACGACCCCGATGTTCCTGCCACGCTCGCCCGGTGCGGAGACCGACGCGGCGTAGGCCACCGTGGTCTGCACCACCACCGCGAACACCCCGGCCACCGCCAGCCCCGCGAACGCCGCCCACGCCACCTGGGCTGAGGCCGTCAGGGCCATGCCCACCGAGGTCAGCGCCAGGTGCGCGGCGATGAGCCACCGTCGGTCGGCCACATCGCCCAGCGGCACCAGCAGCACCAGGCCCGCCAGGTAGCCCACCTGCCCGGTCGCGACGATCCAGCCGACGAGCCCCGCCGGGACGCCGAGCTCGCGGCCCATCGGCTCCAGCACCGGCTGGGCCGCGTACAGGCACGCCACCGCGACACCGCACACCGCCGCGAGCAGCAGCCGCCGTCCTGCACCCATCACGGCACCTCAATCAGTAGCATTTTGAAACTGATTGGACGCTACGGCACAATGGTTTCAATCCGCAACTCATCGGGAGGTGCCATGCCGCGCACCGTCACGCGCGCCCCGGACTCCGGCTGGACCGACCCCGCCTGCCCGGTCGCCCGCACGCTCGATCTCGTCGGCGACCGGTGGAGCCTCCTCGTGATCCGCGACGCGATGGACGGGGCGCGGTCGTTCACCGAGTTCCAGCGACGTACGGGCATCGCGCGGAACATCCTCACCGACCGCCTTCGCAAGCTCACCGCTCACGGGGTCCTCGCCCAGCGCACCGCGCCCTCGGGCCGCCGCCAGGAGTACGTGCTCACCGCCGCCGGACGCGCCCTCTTCCCGGTCATCCTCACGCTGCGGCAGTGGGGAGAACGGCACGCCTTCGCGCCCGGCGAGGCCCACTCCGTCCTCGTCGACCAGCACGGCATCCCCGTACCGGAGTTCACGCCGACCGGCGCGGACGGCACCCTCCTCGACACCGACACCACCCACGTGCAGAAGGTCCGGTAGAAACGACCGGACGTCTGCTACGTCGCCTCCCCACCACCGGTGAGGGCGAGGGCCGCGTCGAGGAGCGCGGAGGTCAGCGCGGGGATCTGCTCGGGGGGCTCGGACAGCAGGAACAGCCAGGCGAAGACGGGGCCGACCAGCAGGGCGTTCAGGACGGCCGGGTCGGGGCGTGTGGTGAGTTCGCCGCGTGAGGCCGCGCGGTCCAGGATCTCGGTGAGGGTGCGGCGCTGGGCGCCCAGGTACTTCGCGTCGAACCGCTGCAGCAGTGCGGGGTCGGCGTGGACGTCGGCCAGCAGGCCGGGGACCGCGCCCGGCGGCGGGGCGGCCATGCTCTCGGCGATCTCGGCGAGCACGGCGGCCAGGTCGGCGCGGAGCGACCCGCGGGCGGGCGCCACGGCCAGGAACCGGCCCGGCACCAGAACGTCGAAGATCATCTCCTGCTTGGTGGCGTGGCGCCGGTAGATCGCCGCCTTGCCCACCCCGGCCCGCGCGGCCACCTCGTCCATCGTGAGCCGGGCGTACCCCACCTCCGCCAGCAGCTCCCGCACGGCGGCGGCGATGGCGTCGTCGACGCGGCCGTCCCGGGGACGGCCGCCCTGCTTCCGGTCTTGCTTCCGCGCGGGCATGGGTGCATCATAGTATTGAAACTGCTAGTTCCGGAACTAAGGGTTCCGTTGACGCGGGTTCGGCCAGGAGGCAGGGGGATGACGTGAACGACGTGCTGGCGACGAGGTCGCCGGGTTCGAGCGCGGTGGTGACGCCGCCGCGCCTGTGGGCGCTGTGGTCGGGCGCCCCCC
>DATADI010000044.1:0-9941 GCA_036258615.1 Thermomonospora sp.
GCTCGTAGGCGTCGCCCGTGAAGGGGATCTCGACGCGTTCGAGCTGGTGCTCACCGGCCCGAACGGCTTCCGCCGCGAGTTCGCCGGACGCCCCGGCGGCGTCGCCGAGGTCCACTCCACACCCAACCCCTCCGACCGCGACCTCTGGATCACCCTCCGCAACCGGGGCACCGCCGAGCTGACCTTCCAGCTGGTGTCCCTCGCCTACGGCGACCGCCGCCGTCAGGTGACCGTACGCCCCGGCCAGAGCCGCACCGTCCACTGGCACACCCGCCGCGGCTGGTACGACCTCGACATCAAGGTCGCCGAAGACCCCGCCTTCCGCCGCCGCCTGATGGGCCACATCGAGAACGGCCGCCCCAGCATCTCCGGCTGACCGAAACCCGGCCCCCTCTGGCCCCGGTCAGCGCCGTACCCCCGACGCTGACCGGGGCGAGAGGGGCGCGGGCGGCGCATCACCCTTCGCACCGTTGCTCCGCGCACCGTGCTCCCTTGAAGGCTCCCGTGGGGTGGTGGTCCTAGGCACGCCGATGTCTCGGACGGCGGGGAACGGTGAAGCGGACGATGAACGACTCGGCCCCCGAGATCCGGACGCGTTGGACGTACGACGGGGTGAGTCCCGTGCGTATCCCTTCGGTGATGTCCCCGGGGTCGGCGACCAAGAGCACGGCGATGCCCCCAGGTGTCAGTACACGGCGTAGTTCCTTCCACCAGCGTGACCGGGACCCGGCCAGCAGCCCGCCCGCCGAGACCTGACCGCCCCACGGAGGATTGGACAGCACACGGTCGACGGAGGCGTCCTCCACCGGCAGGTCTCCGGCGTCGGCCTGGCCGAGGGTGACGGGTAGGCCCGTGGCGTTCTCCCTGGCCGCTTTCACGGCCTCCTGCGACAGGTCATATCCGCGCAACCGGGCCTCGGGCTCCTGCCCGGCCGCTTCCAGCAGCAGCGTTCCCGCGCCGCAGCACGGATCGAGCACGCTGTGACCCGGCTGGATTTCGGCTGTCCGCACCATCGCGGCGGCTACCGGCGGATGCAGCGTCCCCGCGATGGAGCGCCGCTTGTAGGGGCGCCGGTGGAGAGGGCGGGCGGCGACTCTCAGCATCAGCGTCGCGTGCGTTCCGTTGAGTGTGAGCCGCCAGCCTCCATAGTGGGGCGGTGGTGCGACGCCGTCCCTCCGTGAGTGGTAGTCGGTGCCCAGTCGTCGTGCCAGGGCCAGTCCGACGGTGTCCTCCGCGTCGTACCGGTTGAAGGAGCGTCGCCCCAAGAACGACGCCGACACCTCGACACCGGTGAGCGGCCCTGGCCCGCCGCACCGCTCGCGGAGCCTGAGTAGCGCGCCGATGTCAGCGGCGTGCACCAGGTCACGCAATACGGACAACCCGCTTGCGGCCGGACCGATATCCGGGCCCTGGGCGGCGAGCAGGAACACGTCGTCCACGGTGGCCGCGGTGAGGACCCGCGGGTCGGTGTGGGACGTCCGGAAGTGGACCTCGCGGTGTCCCAGCCGGGTGACGGAGCCCAGACCCCTGTCGAGGATCTCGGCGGCGACCGTCGCCTCCAGCCCATGGACACACCGCGCCACCAGACGCGCCGCCGTCACGTGACAACGGGGGCGCCGGGACGCGGGGCGGTGAGAAAACAGGCGCGAACGCGCATGACGATCGTTCTTCTCCCACGTCGGCCCGGGACGGCGCCACGCCGTCCCGCCTCGTCGGCGACGGGTGGTCCTCGGCTCGCCGACGGTGGCTCAACGCAGGAAGAAGAAGGTCATGGGCGGCGATCGTAGCGGTTCCGGCGTTCCGTGCAACCGAATATCCGGGCCCCTGCGGGTCGCCCGGTAAAAGGTTCGACCGAAACCGGGGCCGGTGCCTAGTGTTGATCGCATGTTCGAGGTGCGTGAGGTTCCCGAATCCGATCTCGGCCAGGTCGTCGAGCTGGCCGCCATCGCCTTCCACGAGCGCGACGACGAGGAGGAGGACCGCGAACGCCATCTGTGGCTGTTGCGCCAGGCGGTCCGGGTCGGGGCCTACGAGGGAGACCGGCTGGTGGGCTTCGTGGGGAGCGTCCCCCTGCGGATCTCGGTGCCGGGCGGGTCGCTGCCGTGCGGGGGCGTCACCGACGTGGTGGTGATGCCGACCCATCGACGGCGCGGCATCCTCACGGCCATGATGGGCCGGCTGTGGGAGGTCATCGACGAACCCCTCGCCGCCCTGTACGCCTCCGAGGCCACCATTTACGGACGATACGGATTCGGCTCCGCCAACCGCTTCTCCGAGATCGAGGTCCATTCGGACAAGCCGTGGGAGCCG
Source organism: Thermomonospora sp. (assembly GCA_036258615.1). GTDB lineage: Bacteria > Actinomycetota > Actinomycetes > Streptosporangiales > Streptosporangiaceae > Thermomonospora. The sequence continues at coordinate 2,311 of DATADI010000044.1, forward strand.
CGTATCGAGGCAGACCCCCGGCCGCTTCGGATGGTCTCCCTGGAGGAGGCCCCGAAAGTCCTCACGCCGCTGTACGAACGCGCCGCCGCCCGACGTCCCGGCCAGATCCACCGGGACGAGGAGTGGTGGCGTCGCTGGGTGCTGCGGTCCAAGGACTTCTGGGACGAGAACCTGACCCAGCCCCGCGTCGTCGTGCTGGAGGACGCCGGCTACGTCGTCTACCGCACCAAGGAGGAGGACGAGACGACCGGCACCCCCGGCGTCGTCCAGGTCATGGAGCTGGAGGGCGACAGCCCCGCGGTCGAGGCGGCCCTGTGGCGGTACCTGGCCTCCATCGACCTGACCCGGCGGATCCAGGCCCGCTCCCGGCCCGTCGACGACCTCGTGCAGCTGCTGGCGGCCGACCCGGACACCGTCCGCGTCCGCAACACCTGGCAGGCCCTGTGGCTGCGTCTCGCCGACCTGCCGGCGGCCCTGGAGCGACGGGGCTGGGCCGAGCCCGTCGACGTCGTCCTGGACGTGGCCGACGCCCGCCTCCCCGCCAACGCCGGGCGCTGGCGGCTGCGCGTCACCGAGGACACCGCGACCTGTGAGCGCACCGACGCCTCCCCCGACCTGTCCCTCGACGTGCGCGAACTCGGCGCGGTCTACCTGGGAGGCACCCCGCTCACCGCCCTGGCGCGCACCGGGATCGTGGCCGAGCACACTCCGGGGACCGCGCAGCGCCTCGACCGCTCGCTGAACGTGCCCCTTGCCCCCTACACCGTCGACGACTTCTAACCGCAATCGGGTTTCCGGTCGAGCTGAAACCGGGCGAGAAAACAGACGGTCATCTGCGGCGCTGTGAAGCCGCAGGTGACCGAAATCCGGTTGCCCGGTGAGCAATAGCGCGATTAGCGTGATCTCACGTGGAGGCCATGCGAACGCAGCCGGGCGATTCCACGACTCTCCATGGTTCAACGGATAGAACACGACCCTCCGAAGGTCGAGGTCCAGGTTCGATTCCTGGTGGAGAGACCCGTTCGCCGGAGCGGTTTCCGAATGGTGCCGTCCTGTCAGGACGACGCGAGCCGACACGCGCCTCTGTGACACCAGTCACGCCTACCGGCGAGTACGAGATGAACGGACCCCCGGCCGCCCCTCGCCCGTACGCACTCGCTTACCATCCCTGGCATGACGGTGCCGCCTGACGACGTCCCCCCACCGCCGCGAGCGCCGTTCGCGCTCGCCGCCGACTTCCCGCCCGCCGACCGCGACCGGTGGCGTGAGCTGGTCAAGGGAGTTCTGCGCAAGACCGGCGTGGCCACCGAGGACACCCCGCTCACCGAGGTCGAGGAACTGCTGACCCGGCGGTCCTACGACGGCATCCCCCTCGGGCCCCTGTACACCGCCGACGACACGGTCCCCGCCCGTCCCGGCCTCGCCCCCCAGGTCCGGGAGATCCGGCCGCAGGGGGAGGGCCTGGCCGCCTGGGACGTGCGCCAGCGGCACGCCGACCCCGACCCGGCCGCCACCAACGAGGCCGTCCTCGCCGACCTGGAGAACGGCGTCACCTCCCTGTGGCTGACGCTCGGCGACGCCGGCCTGCCCGTCGACGCCCTCCCGCGCGCGCTCCAGGGCATCCACCTGGACCTCGCGCCCGTGGTCCTGGACGCGGGCGCGCAGACCCCCGAGGCCGCCGAGGCGTTCCTGGCCCTCGCCGCCGAACGCGGCCACACCGGCCAGGTGATGGGCAACCTCGGCGCCGACCCGCTCGGCCTCGCCGCCCGCACCGGCACGCCCGGCGACCTGTCCGCGGCGGCGGCGCTGGCCGTCCGCTGCGCCCGCGAGTTCCCCGGGCTGCGGGCCGTGACCGTGGACGGCACCCCGTTCCACGACGCCGGGGGCTCCGACGCCGAGGAGCTGGGCGCGGCCCTGGCCGTCGCGGTCGCCTACCTGCGGGCGCTCACCGACGCGGGGCTGGACGTCGCCGCCGCGTTCGGGCAGCTGGAGTTCCGGTACGCCGCCACCGCCGACCAGTTCGCGACCATCGCCAAGCTGCGCGCCGCCCGCCGCCTGTGGGACCGGGTCGCCGAGGTCAGCGGGGCCGGGCCGGTCGTCCAGCGGCAGCACGCCGTGACCTCCTCGGCGATGATGACCCGCCACGACCCCTGGGTGAACATGCTGCGGACCACCGTCGCCTGCTTCGCCGCCGGGGTCGGCGGCGCGGACGCCGTGACCGTCCAGCCGTTCGACGCGCGGCTGGGCCTGCCGGACGCGTTCTCCCGCCGCATCGCCCGCAACACCCAGACCCTGCTGCTGGAGGAGTCGAGCCTGGCCCGGGTCGTCGACCCCGCCGGGGGCTCCTGGTACGCCGAGCGGCTCACCGACGACCTCGCGCACGCCGCCTGGGCCTGGTTCACCGAGATCGAAAGGGCCGGGGGAGCCGCCGCCGCGCTGGAGTCCGGGCTGGTCGCCGGGCGGATCGCGGCCACCTGGGAACGCCGCCGCAAGGACCTCGCCCGCCGGAAGGCCCCGCTCACCGGGGTCAGCGAGTTCCCCAACCTGGCCGAGACCACGCCCGAGCGCCGCCCGGCCCCGCAGCCGCCCGGCGGGGGCCTGCCGCGCGTCGCGTACGCCCAGGACTTCGAGGCGCTGCGGGACCGGTCCGACCGGCACCTGGCCGCGACCGGGGCGCGCCCCCGGGTCTTCCTGGCCACGCTGGGGCCGGTCGCCGCGCACACCGCGCGGGTCACCTTCGCCGCCAACCTGTTCCAGGCGGGCGGCATCGAGACGATCACCGGGGAGCCCGGCGACTTCGCCGCCGGCGGCGCGGCCGTCGCCTGCGTGTGCTCCAGCGACCGGGTGTACGCCGAACAGGCCGCCGAGGCCGCCCGCACCCTCAAGGACGCGGGCGCGGTAAGGGTCTGGCTGGCGGGTAAGGGTTCCTTCGACGGGGTGGACGCCAACGTCTTCGCCGGCTGCGACGCCGTGGAGACGCTGACGACGACCCTGCGCGATCTGGGAGTGGCCGAATGATCCCCGATTTCTCCGACGTCGACCTGGGCCCGGCGACCCGCCCGGAGGCGGCCGCCGAGCGGTGGCGCGCGGCGGTGTCCGAGGCCACCGGCAAGGACCCCGAGGCGTTCACCTGGGACACCCCCGAGGGCATCGCCGTCAAGCCCCTCTACACCGCCGACGACCTGGCCGGGCTGGACTTCCTCGGCACCTACCCCGGCATCGCCCCCTACCTGCGCGGCCCGTACGCCCCCATGTACGTCACGCAGCCGTGGACGATCCGCCAGTACGCGGGGTTCTCCACCGCCGAGGAGTCCAACGCCTTCTACCGCCGCAACCTGGCCGCCGGGCAGAAGGGCCTGTCGGTGGCGTTCGACCTGGCCACCCACCGCGGCTACGACAGCGACCACCCGCGCGTGCACGGCGACGTCGGCATGGCCGGGGTGGCGATCGACTCGATCCTGGACATGCGGCAGCTCTTCGCGGGCATCCCGCTGGACCGGATGAGCGTGTCGATGACCATGAACGGCGCGGTGCTGCCGATCCTGGCGCTCTACATCGTCGCCGCCGAGGAACAGGGGGTGGCGCCCGAGCAGCTCGCCGGGACCATCCAGAACGACATCCTCAAGGAGTTCATGGTCCGCAACACCTACATCTACCCGCCGGGCCCGTCGATGCGGATCATCTCCGACATCTTCGCGTTCACCTCCCAGCGGATGCCCAAGTTCAACTCCATCTCGATCTCCGGGTACCACATCCAGGAGGCCGGGGCCACGGCCGACCTGGAGCTGGCGTACACCCTCGCCGACGGGGTCGAGTACATCCGGGCGGGCCGGGAGGCGGGCCTGGACGTGGACGCCTTCGCCCCGCGCCTGTCGTTCTTCTGGGCCATCGGCATGAACTTCTTCATGGAGGTCGCCAAGCTCCGCGCGGCCCGGCTGCTGTGGGCCCGGCTGGTGAAGCAGTTCGAGCCGAAGAACCCCAAGTCGCTGTCGCTGCGGACCCATTCCCAGACCTCCGGCTGGTCACTGACCGCGCAGGACGTGTTCAACAACGTCGCGCGCACCTGTGTCGAGGCGATGGCCGCCACCCAGGGCCACACCCAGTCGCTGCACACCAACGCGCTGGACGAGGCCCTCGCGCTGCCCACCGACTTCTCCGCCCGCATCGCCCGTAACACCCAGCTGCTGCTCCAGCAGGAGACCGGGACCACCCGTCCCATCGACCCGTGGGGCGGCAGCGCGTACGTCGAGCGGCTCACGTACGACCTGGCCCGCCGCGCCTGGGAGCACATCCAGGAGGTCGAGGCCGCCGGGGGCATGGCCAGGGCCATCGACGAGGGGCTGCCCAAGCTGCGCATCGAGGAGGCCGCCGCCCGCACCCAGGCCCGCATCGACTCCGGCCGGCAGCCCGTGATCGGCGTCAACAAGTACCGGCCCGACGCCGACGAGGCCATCGAGGTCCTCAAGGTCGACAACGCCGCCGTCCGGGCGCAGCAGATCGACAAGCTGCGGCGGCTGCGCGCCGACCGCTCCGAGGAGGCGTGCCGGGCCGCGCTGGACGCGCTCACCACCGCCGCCGAGGCCGCCCAGAAGGGCACCCGGGGCCCCGGCCTGGAGCAGAACCTGCTGGCCCTGGCCATCGACGCGGCCCGCGCCAAGGCCACCGTCGGTGAGATCTCCGACGCGCTGGAGCGGGCGTACGGACGGCACCAAGCGCACATCCGTACGATCTCCGGTGTGTACCGCGAGGAGGCCGGGGAGTCCGGCGCCATCGAACGGGCCCGCGCGGCGACCGCCGAGTTCGAGCGCGCCGAGGGCCGCCGCCCCCGGATCCTGGTCGCCAAGATGGGCCAGGACGGGCACGACCGCGGCCAGAAGGTGATCGCCACCGGCTTCGCCGACCTGGGCTTCGACGTGGACGTGGGCCCGCTGTTCCAGACCCCGGCCGAGGTGGCCCGCCAGGCGGTGGAGGCCGACGTCCACATCGTCGGCGTCAACTCGCTGGCCGCCGGGCACCTCACGCTGGTCCCGGCGCTGCGCGAGGAGCTGGCCGGGCTGGGCCGCGACGACATCATGATCGTGGTCGGCGGCGTGATCCCGCCCGGCGACTTCGACGCGCTGCGCGCCGCGGGCGCCTCGGCGATCTTCCCGCCCGGCACGGTCCTCGCCGACGCCGCGCTGGACCTGCTGCGGGAGCTGTCGGCACGGCTGGGGCACGACGCCGGGTGAAGCCGAGCCTGGACGACTACGTCACCGGGGTGCGGGAGGGCTCGCGGGCGTGGATCGCGCGGGCGATCACGCTGGTGGAGTCCACCCGCCCCGACCACCGTGAGCTGGCCCAGCGGATGCTGGCCGAGCTGACCCCGCACACCGGCAAGGCGCGCCGGGTGGGGATCACCGGGGTGCCGGGGGTCGGCAAGTCCACGTTCATCGACGCGCTCGGCACCAACCTGACCGGCGCGGGCCACCGGGTCGCCGTGCTGGCGGTCGACCCGTCCTCCACCCGGACCGGCGGCAGCATCCTCGGCGACAAGACCCGCATGAACCGGCTGGCCGCCGACCCGAACGCGTTCGTCCGGCCGTCGCCCACCGCCGGGACCCTCGGCGGCGTCGCCCGCGCCACCCGCGAGGCGATGGTGGTGATGGAGGCCGCCGGGTTCGACGTCGTGCTGGTGGAGACCGTCGGGGTCGGCCAGTCGGAGACCACGGTCGCCCAGATGGTCGACACGTTCCTGTTCCTGACCCTGGCCCGCACCGGCGACCAGCTCCAGGGCATCAAGAAGGGCGTGCTGGAACTGGCGGACGTCATCGCGGTCAACAAGGCCGACGGCCCCGACGCGATCGTCGCCAAGAAGGCCGCCCGGGAACTGGCGGGGGCGCTGCGGATGCTGCGCCCGCCGAGCGACGCCGAGGGCCGGGCCGCGCAGGTCCCGGTGCTGACGTGCAGCGCCCGCGACAACGTCGGCCTGGACGTGGTCTGGCGGCACATCGTGGAGCACCAGGAACGCCTGGCCGCCTCGGGGGAACTCGCCGCCCGTCGCCGCGACCAGCAGGTCGGCTGGATCTGGGCGATGGTGCAGGACCGGCTGCTGTCGGGCCTGCGCTCCCATCCGGCGGTCCGCGAGCTGGCCCCGGAACTGGAACACCAGGTCGCCGAGGGGACCCTCACCCCCGCCGCGGCGGCCGAACGGATCCTCTCCGCGTTCTTTTCGGACGGCCCACAGGTCACGAGTTGATTCGTGCGGCGACCTGACCGGGCGGACATCCGATAGACAGAGGGGATGGAAGTCATCGCTCTCGGTGATCCGACGGACACGCAGATCGAGGAATGGCAGGCGGTGGTGGCCGCCGTCTGGGCGCACGACCACCCCGGCGAGCCCGCCCCCGAACCGGAGCAGGTCCGGGCCCGGCTGCTGGTCCCCCCGCTGGCCTCCCGCAACCTGATGTGGGTGGCCCGCGACGCGGCGGGCCGCCTGCACGGGGTGGCGTTCCTGCGGCTGCCCGACGACGCGGACCGGGCGGGCGAGATCGACGTGCAGGTCCTGCCGGGCAGCCGCCGCCGGGGCATCGGCACCCGGCTGCTGGCCGCCGCCGCCGACGGGCTCCGCGCCGGGTACTGCAAGACGGTGATCGTCCAGGCCCTCGCCGGGACCCCGGCGGTGCCGTTCCTGGAGGCCCGCGGCTTCCACTGCGTGCTGTCGCTGCGCGGCATGCTGCTGCGCCTGGACGACGTCGACCCCGCCCGGACGGAGAAGATCGTCGCCTCCGGGCATCCCGGGTACCGGCTGCACCGCTGGACCGGGACCGTGCCCGACGAGCTGGCGGGGGAGCTGGCCACGGCCAAACGCGCCATGGCCGACCTGCCGCTCGGGGACGTGACCGCCTTCCGCTGGAACGCCGACCGCGTCCGCGAGATGGCCGAGACGGTCGCCGCCCGCGGGGAGACCCTCTACACCGTCGCCGCCCTGCACGGCCCCGCCTCGGCGCCCCGCATCGCCGGGTTCACCGAGGTCGTGGTGCCGTCGGCCGCGCCCGAACGCGCCTCCCAGTACGACACCGCCGTGGTGCCCGAGCACCGGGGCAGGCGGCTGGGCATCTGGCTCAAGGCCGCGATGCTCCAGTGGCTGCGGGAGGAACGTCCCGACGTCCGGGAGATCGAGACCGACAACGCCGACGACAACTCCCACATGCTGGCGGTGAACGAGGAGCTGGGGTTCCGCCGCGAACGCGACTACCTCGACTTCCAGGCCGACATCGGCGACCTGCCCACCGCCGCCGCCTGGACGGCCGTCCACAGAACACCGTTCGACTGATCGTCTCCCCGGCCGTCCCGGGAGCCTGGACCTGCACACCCCCGACGTGCAGGAGGCTCCGATGGGCACCACCCTCTCCCTGGCCGTTCCCGAGTCCACCACCACCCGCTTCCTCGTCGTGACCGAGGACGGCACGGCCCCCGGCATCCAGCGGCTCCGCGACGCGCTCCCCGCCGGGGGCCTCGCCCGCACCGCCCGCGAACTGCTGACCTCCCCGCTGCTGGCCGTCACCGGCTGCCGCGCCGCCGACGCCCCCTGGGCCACCCGCCTCGGCGGCCTCGGCGGCGGCGCCGCCGACCTCGGCGCCCTCCGCAGCGCC
>DATADI010000045.1:0-3784 GCA_036258615.1 Thermomonospora sp.
CTCCTGGCGATGCGGCTGATCGGCCGAGGGGCGTCCTCTTGACGGGCTGGGGCTCTTCGTACGAGGGGCGGTCGGGGCTGGGGCGTTCGCGGCGGGCGGGGCCCGGGCGTCTGGTTCGGGGGGCGGTGGGGCGAATAGTCCGGGGCAGATGGGTAGGGGGCGACGGTCAACGGAGTTCCCGGAGGTACGTGGGATGAGGGTGAAGGGCAAGGTCGTCGTCGTCACCGGGGCGTCCGGTGGGATCGGGCGGGCCACGGCGCTGGCGTTCGCGGCGCGGGGTGCGGAGGTCGTGCTCGCGGCGCGGCGCGCCGAGGCGCTGGAGCAGGTCGTCCGGGAGTGCGAGGAGCGCGGGGCGCGGGCGCTGGCGGTGTCGGCCGACGTGACGGACGCGGAGGCGGTGCAGGAGGTCGCGCGGCGGGCCGCCGAACGGTTCGGGCGGCTCGACGTGTGGGTGAACTGCGCGGCGGTGACGCTGTTCGGGCCCATCACCGAGGTGCCGCTGGAGGACTTCCGCCGTGTGCTGGACGTCAACGTCATGGGGTACGTCCACGGCGTGCGCGCGGCCCTGCCGTACCTGCGGCGTCAGGGGCGGGGCACGATCGTGAACGTCTCCTCGATCGTCGGCGTGGTCTCGCAACCGTACGCGCACGCGTACGTGATGTCGAAGTTCGCCGTTCGCGCCCTGGGGGCGAGCCTGCGGCAGGAGCTGGCGCGTGAGGGCGCGCGGGGCGTCAAGGTGTGCACGGTGCTGCCCGCGACGATCGACACGCCGCTGTTCGAGCACGCCGCCAACTACACGGGCCGGAGGGTCAAGGCCATGCCCCCGGTCTACACGCCCGAACGCGTCGCGCACGCCATCGTGGACCTGGTGCGGATGCCGCGTCACGAGGTCGTCGTGGGCCCGCTGGGACGGAACATGGTCACGCAGTCCAGGTTCACGCCCCGTCTGGTGGAGCGGTTGATGGGCGTCCAGGTCGACCGAACCCACCTGTCACGCGACGAGGCGGCGCCCGCCACCTCCGGAAACCTCCATGAACCGGCACCCGGGACGGGCGCGGTGACGGGCGGCTGGCACGGCAGGCGCCGGACGGCCGTACGCCGCACGGCCACCGCCGTCGCCGTCGCTGGTGGCGCGGCCGGAATGTGGCGCGCCCTGCGTTGAAAGGTGCGTTCGATGGACGAGAAGACCAAGGCCACGGTGCGTGCGCTGCTGGATCGGCACCCCCGTGGGTACGCCGCCGAGGAGGCCGACCTGACGGTGACCGACAGCGCGGCGGGGTTGTTCCGGTTGCTGTGCCTGGCGATCCTGGCCGACGACAGCGTGCCGTCGCCCGGTGTCACGTCCGCCGCGCGCGCCATGTTCGACCGCCGTTGGATCAGCGCGGAGGAGATGGCCAAGACCGAGCCGGGGGAACGCGCCGACGTCCTCCGGCAGGCGGGCTACCAGCAGGCCGACCAGGCCGCCCGCACCCTGGGCGAGGCCACCGACCTGGTGCTGCACCGCTACGACGGCGACCTCCAGAACCTCCGGCGGGCCGCCCACGGCAACCGCGACCGCCTTCACGCGCTGCTCAGGGAGATCCCCGGCATGGACGCCGCGGGATGCGCCGTCTTCCTGCGGGAGGTTCAGCTGTTGTGGCCCGAGGCCGGCCCGTTCGTCGACGACCACGCGACCCGAGCGGCCGAACGCCTCGACCTCCCCACCGACCCCGACCGCCTGCTCCACGACATCGCCCGCGGCGGCAAGACCGAAACCCTCTCCTGGCTGGTCGGAGCCCTCGCCCTGGTCGACGCCCACAACGAGTACCCCGCCATCCGCCAGGCCGCCCACCACTGAACCCCGAGCACAGCGACCGGCCCGACCGGATCCCCGGCACCGCGAACAACCCAACAGCACCCGCCAATTCCCAATGTCACCACGACTGAACGCAGCTCGCCGCGACAGCACAGGCCGACCAACCCCCGGAACACTGAACGACCAATCGGCACCCGCCGAAACCAGAGCGACCGACCTCAGATGTCACCCGCGGCCAAGCGGTGTTGGCCAGGGCAGCACAGCCCCACCGGCCCCCGATACCCCGAACGACCAACGGCACCCGCTAGACCGAGGCGGCAGGCCTCAGGGGTTATCGCGGCCAGGCGGTGTCTGCCGGGACGGTCGCGCGGGGTGGCGCCGGTCGGCGGCGTGCCGGCCATGGTCGGGGGCGTGGGGTCGGGTTTCAGGTGTTGACGGCGGTGAGGTGGCGGCGGCCGGCGTGGTGGGGGGACGGGTGGATCAGGCCGGAGAGGGGGTGGTGCGGCGGGTGTCCGGTGAGGGTGAACAGGCGTTGCAGGGCGACGCCCTCGCGGAGGGCCCAGGGGCAGATCTCGACCCTGGGGAGGTCCAGGGCGGTCATGACGGCCTCGGCGACGATGGCCCCGGCGACGATCTGGCGGGCGCGCGGGCGGGAGACGCCGCGGAGCCGGGCGCGCTTTTCGGCGGGGCGCCTGGCCAGGCGGGGGATCTGCGCGCGCAGGGCCGACAGCTCCAGGGTCCGGCGGACGTACGGGCCGGCGGACACCTTGGGCGCGCCGGTCAGGACGGCGAGCTGGGTGAACGTCCGCGAGGTGGCGACGGCTCGTACCGGATGGTCGACGTCGGGGGGCGGGAGGGGAGGGAGGTCGCGGAGCCGGTCGGCGACATGGGCGCGCAGGGCGCGGAGCTGCCGGCGGCGGGGCGGGTCGTCCGGGAGGTGGGAACGGGTGAGCCGGCCGGCGCCCAGGGGCAGGGACAGCGCGATCTCGGGTTCAGGAGTTTCGGAGGTGGCCTTGCCGTAGGCGAGTTCCAGGGATCCGCCGCCGATGTCGGCCAGCAGGATGGCCCCCGCCGACCAGCCGTACCAGGCGCGGACCGCGTGGAAGGTCAGCCGGGCCTCGGTCTCGCCGTCCAGGTACCCGGGGCGCACGCCGCACGTCCGCTCGATGGCCGCCAGGATCTCGGGGGCGTTGGCGGCGTCGCGCACGGCGGAGGTGACGAAGACGACCAGTTCGTCCACGTTCTCGTACCAGGCCGCGCGCACCGCCTGATCGACCGCGCGGATCAGGCGGCGCACCGCGGACTCCTCGATCGCCCCGTCCGGGCCGATGGCCTCGGCGAGGCGGGTGGGCCGCCGGACGGCCCCGACCGGCGACGGTGGACGGCCGGGCGCCAGGTCCACCAGCAGCAGGTGGGCCGAGTTCGACCCGATGTCCAGCACTCCCGTCCGCACCGGCGTCATCCGTCGGTGTCCGTCAGCGGTTCGGCCGGGCGGCGCTGATGTCGGCGAGCGCGGACCGCTCGTCGCGCTCCATGGCCAGGTCGCCGATGGAGACGATGCCCACCGGCCGGCCGTTCTCGACGACGGGCAGCCGCCGCACGGAACGGTCGCGCATGAGCGAGACCGCCTTGCCGAGATCGTCGTCGGGCCCCACGGTCGCCTCGGCGCCGCTGGCGACGTCGGCGACCCGCGTCGAGGACGGGTCCCCGCCCTCGGCCATGCAGCGGACCACCAGGTCACGGTCCGTCACCAGACCTCGCAGTTCGTCGCCCTCCGTCACCAGCACCGCGCCGATGTCGTCGTCACGCATCCGCCGGGCGACGCTGCCCAGGTCGGTGTCGGGGGCGACACAGACGGGCGAGCCGGTCATGATGTCGCGGATCTTGTGAGCCATCGCAGGCGCTTCCTCTCGATGTCGACGCCACTGTGCGCGCCTCCGTACCCGCCAGAGCGCCGCTCATTCCCCCACCCCCCGCTCCCCCGCCCCC
>DATADI010000046.1:0-8138 GCA_036258615.1 Thermomonospora sp.
ACTGGACGCCTTATCGGTGATTTGGCGGATGTTGCCGGCGTCGTCGTGGGTATAGGTGGTGTCGCGGACGGGACCGTCGATGTCCTGGCGCAGAACCGCGTGGTTGGTCATTCGGCCGGTGGCCGGGTCGTAACCGTACGACTGGTAGATGGCCGGTCCGCCAGAGGACAGCACCATGCTGTCCAGACGTCCGATGTTGCCGTAACCGGTGCCGGTCACATATGGGGAAATACCGGTCAGCTTGACAGGCCGCTTGAATTCGTCATAGGAGGTGACGAGCGTTTCGGCGGGCAGGTCGCCGGCCGCGGGCAGACTGTGGGACTGGACGGTGCCGTCGATGTTGTAGACGGTCGTGAACTGGTAGGTGTTGGCGAGGCCAGATTCACCTTCGGGAATGATCACCGATGTCTGGGTGGGGCGGCCCATGAGATCGTAGGCGTCCGCGCGAACCTTGTATTCACGGATGGTCCCGTCGGGTCCGGGCGCCCGACGACTAGCGAAGGACTGTTTGCCAGCCTGAACGGTGTCGTAGCCCCACAGGGCGATCAGCTCGCCCTTCTCGCCTGCGGAGTCGGCGGCATAGGTGCGGAGCTTGCGCCCCAGGGCGTCGTAGTCGTGAAAGACCTTGCCGCGGTGGCCCCGGCTGTCCTGCGTCCAGATCAGCCGGTCGAGAGTGTCGTAGCCGTACTGTGTGGTGCCCTTGTCGGGGTCCGTCGTGCGACTTTTTCGGCCGCGGGTGTCGTAGGTGGAGGTCCACTGGTGGCCGCCGGGGCCGGTGACCTGGACCAGGCGGTCCGCCGGGTCATAGGTGTATCGGGTGGCGATGTGATCGCCTGTGGGTGTGGTGTTGTTGTACTGGCGCAGTTCGATCTTGCGGCCTCGGGCGTCCGTGTAGGTCGTGGTCGGGGTGCCTCCGGTCGGCGGCGTCACGGAGACGGTGTCGAGGCCCCGCGTCGCGTCGGTGCCGTAAGCGTAGATGGTGGCGTAGCGTTCGCCGACCTCCTCACCGGCTCCCTCGTTGAGCGCCTCGCGAGTTTTGCGGCCGAGCCCGTCGTAGCGTCTTGGGCAGATTCGGGTGTGTGGCCTTTTGGGGGTTCTGGCCCGGCCGGGTGTTGAGCCCAGCGTTGATCTTGCGGATGCGGGCGTGATGTGACGCGGCCACCGTCGCGGTTCCCACGGGGGCGGGGCGGCAGGTGCCCGTGCTGGGCGTACCAGCGGGGTGGGCTTCCCTCAGGCGGGGTTGTAGCGGTGCATGAGTTGTTGCAGGCCCGGCCACAGCAGGTCTACGTGGTACTGGACGACCGTGCTGCGCGGGACGTCGCGGTGGGTCAGCCACCATCGGCCCAGTTGCTCGGCACAGCCCGACTGGGCGTGGGCGACGGCGAGGACGTGCATGGGGTCGGCGTCTGGCACGTGCACCTGGCACAGCTCGGCGACCAGGGCGACGGTGCGGTTGCGTTCGTTGTTGAGCTCGCGGGCCAGGGTGTCGGCGGCCAGGCCGCTGGGGCCGAACAGCAGTTCCCAGCGGCGCGGGTCCTTCTCCAGCACCTGGAAGTAGGCGTCGGCGCCACGGGCGAGCTGCTCACGGGGATCGTCGGTGCTGCGGTAGGCGGCCTGGACGGCGTCCTCGAACCGGCGGCGGGCGCGTCGTACGCACGCCAGGTAGATGCCCTCCTTGTTGCCGTGGTGCTCGTACACCACGGGGCGGGTCACCCCGGCGGCGCGGGCGATGTCCTCGATCGAGGTGTCGGCGTAGCCGCGCTCGACGAACAGCTCCTCGGCGATGTCCAGGAGCTGGTTCTCCCGCTCCCGGCGCGACATCCGGCGGCGCCCGGGGGCCGTCCGGCGCAGCGTGTCCTCGGTCATGACCCCCCTGTCGGCATGGCGATCTCACTCTACCCCTTGTCACCTACGTCACGTAACTTACAGAATGTAGGTCGTGTGACCGGCGCCACTGCCGGTCGTCTCCGTCGTGCCGCACAGTGAGGAGGACGGTGATCACGACAAGGGCCTCACCCGTCCGCGGTCACCCCGCTGACCTGCGGCGCGAGCCCGTTCACGGCGTTCGTCGCCCCCCGCGTCGGCGGCGGGGCGCGGGCCTTCCCCGCATCCGCTGACGTTCCTCTCGCCAAGGTCCGCCTTGGCGAGCACGCCCTCTTGAGGAGGGGGCGTGCCACCCCCGAAGCCGTCCCTTGTCCGGCGCGTGGCCGCGTGCGGCCGTGCCCGCCGGGCGGGGAAGAAGGGTTGCGCCGGTGACCGCACAGCTCACCCCGAACGACCAGGAGACCCGCCGTGGGCTCCAGGCCCCGAACGCCTGGAGCGTGCTGGGCCTGCTGGCTCTGGCGAACCTGCTGAACTTCTACGACCGGACCCTCCCCGCGATCGTCGTGGAGCCGATCAAGGACGAGTTCGGCCTGACCGACACGCAGATCGGCGTGCTCAGCGCCGCGTTCACCGTCGTGTACGCGGTCGCGGGCATCGCGCTGGGCCGGATGGCCGACCGGCTGCCGCGCCGCCGGATCATGGGGTGGGGGCTGATCGTGTGGAGCGTCCTGACCGCCGCCGGGGGCGGCGCGTGGACCTTCGCGGCGATGCTGGTGTTCCGCCTGGGCGTCGGCATCGGGGAGGCCGCCTACGCTCCGGCGGCCAACTCCACCATCGCCGACCTGTTCCCCGCCCACAAACGCTCGCGGGCCGTGGCGGTCTTCCAGGCCGGGCTGCCCCTGGGGCTGGTGCTGGCGTTCTTCACCACCGGGCCCGTCGTGGAGGCGTTCGACAGCTGGCGGGCGCCCTTCTTCCTGGCCGCCCTTCCGGGGCTGCTGGTGGGCGCCGCGCTGCTGACCATGCGTGAGCCCGAACGCGGCGCCTCCGAGGTGGAGCCGGTGACGGTCGTCCCGGTGGCCCGTCCCATCCGGGCCGTCCTGCGGATCCCGACCCTGTGGTGGCTCATCGTCAGCGGCATCGGCCTCCAGATCGCCGCGTACTCCGCGGCGACGTTCCTCGTGCCGTTGTTCCAGCGGTACTTCGGGCTGTCGCTGACCCTGGCCGCGACGAACACCGGCATCATCCTCGGCCTGACGGGCCTGGTCGGCCTGGCCGTGGGCGGGGCCGTCGCCGACCGGGCCAGCCGCACCTCCCCGCGGGGCAGGCTGCTGGTCGCCGCCGCCGGAGCCACCGTGGCCGTGCCCCTGACGTGGTGGGCGCTGAGCCTGCCCCACACGGCGCCCGCGCTGTTCGTCGCGGTGTTCTCCGCCGGATGGCTCGGCCAGTTCTTCTTCCACACCTCCGCCTACCCGGCCGTGGCCGACATCGTGGAACCCGGGCTGCGCTCGACCGCCATCGCCGTGTTCTTCGCCGCCTTCTACCTGCTGGGCGGTGCGTTCGGGCCGGTCATCGCGGGGGCGCTGTCGGACCACCTCGCCGCGACGGCCACCGACCTGCCGCCGGGCCTGAGCGCCGAGGCCGCCGGACTCAACGAGGCGCTGCGCCTGCTCGTGCCGATCTCACTGGTGATCACCGCCGTCGGCCTGTTCGGCGCGACCCGGACCGTCGAACGCGACCACCGCCGCAGGAACGACACCGCGGCCTGAACCGGCGGCCGCCCCTCACGTCCGCGAACACCCCGCCCGGAATCGAGGATCCCTCATGCGCCCCATCACCACGAAGACCGTCGGAACGCTGCTGTGCACCGCCGGGTGCTTCGGCCTCGCGTTCGCCCCCATGCTCCGCTTCCCGCTGGCCGACCGCCTGGTCGTCGTCCCGGTCGACCAGTACACCAGGACCACCCTGGTCGGCAGCGGGGCCCGGTACCTGGACGCGGCCCGGATGAGGATGGTCGAGAACGCCGACGTGGTCGCCACCAGCACCCTGCGCGGCGCACCCGCCTCCAGCAACGACGACACCGCGGTCTGGGACTACTTCACCGCCGTCGAGGACACCGCCACCGGCACGGACCTGGACATCCGCCTGTGGCGGATGGCGATCGACCGCACCAGCGGGCACCTGAGGAACTGCTGCGGAGCGGCCGTCGGCAACGACCCCACCGTGCCGCAGTCGGGGCTCGGGATGATCTGGCCGCTCGGCGACGTCGACCGGCGCGACTACCCCGTGTTCGACCCGACCACCAGGAGGACGTGGACGGCGCGGTTCACGGGCACCCGCAGGGTCGAGGGCATCACCGCCTACACGTTCGTCCAGCGGATCGAGCCGACGCCGGTCGGCCGGTTCCGGCAGCTGCCCGGCGAACTGCTCGGCCTCGACGAGGACAGGAGCTACGACGCCGACCGCGTCTACCAGGCCACCGTCACCACCTGGGTGGACCCGCGCAGCGGCGTGCCCGTCGACCGCCACCAGCACGTCATCTCGACGCTGCGCACCACCGACGGCACCGACCGGCTCACCGTCGCCGACCTCACGCTGCGCATGGACCCCGCCAGCCGCCGCCGGGCCGCCGCGATCTCCCGGGACACCGCCGCCAAGATCACTCTGGTTCGCACGACCGGTCCGCTGGTCTCGGCGGTGCTCGGGCTGGTGCTGCTCGGCGGTGGCCTCGCCGTGTCCCGCCGTCCCCTCCGGCGACGCGGCCAGCACCATCTGGATCCCGCGTCGCGGCCCATCGCCCACGACCCCCTGGCGGCGAGCGCGCCGCCGGGCGCGCCCGCCACGGTGGAGCCGCGCGACCGCACGCCGTGACGACCGGCGGGCCACCATGTCACCGGCACCGCGCACCCGGGCCTCCCGGCCCGCGCACCGCCGGACCCGGCGCGCTCGCCGGGGGCCGGCGGACGTGATCAGCCTGTCCACAAGGAGCGCCCTGATGGAGATGCATCCCGCCACACTGTGGGAGGCCCTCGCCGACGCGCACCCCGACCGGCCCGCCCTCGTGCGCGGGGACGTACGCCGCACGTGGGCCGAGTTCGAGGACCGTGCGGCGCGGCTGGCCATCGTGCTGCTGGCGTCCGGCGTCGAGCGGGGGGCGACGGTCGGGCTGATGCTGTCCAACGGCCCCGAGTACCTGGAGTCCTACTTCGCGGCGCTGAAGATCCGCGCGGTCCCGTTCAACGTCAACGTCCGATACACCGCCGACGAGGTGGCCTACCTGCTGGCCGACTCCGACGCCGCGGCGCTGGTCTACCACGCGGGGCTCGGGCCGACCGTCGCCGCCGCCGTGGACCGGGCCTCGCACCGGCCGTCGCTCATCGAGGTCGACGACGGCGCCCCTCCGCTCCCGGGCTGCGTCGAACGCTACGAGACGGCGATCGCGGTCGCCGAACCGGCGTCCCGGATCGCCCGCAGCGGCGACGACGTCACCCTCGTCTACACCGGCGGCACCACCGGCATGCCCAAGGGCGTCGTCACCCGGGTCGCCCCGCCGCTGGCCCACCTGCTGCGGACGGTCCCCGCACTGCTGGGCGCCGCGCCGCTCACCGCGCCCGAGCAGGTCATACCGCTGACGAGGCGGCACGAGAGGATCGTCTCGATCCCCGCGTCGCCGCTCGCCCACGGGACCGGCCTGAACATCGGCGCCATGCCCGCGCTGACCTTCGGCGGCACCGTCGTGGCGCTGCGCGGCCGTTCCTTCGACCCCGGCGAGGTCTGGGACACGGTCGAACGGGAACGCGTCAGCACCGTCGCGATCGTCGGGGACGCGTTCGCCCGCCCGATGCTGGCGGCGCTGCGCGACGGCCCCGACCGGGACCTGTCGTCGCTGCGGCTGATCTCCTCCTCCGGGGCGACGTTCTCCGCCCCCGTCAAGGAGGCCCTGCTGGAACGGCTGCCCGGGGCGATGATCCTGGACGTCGTCGCCGCGACCGAGGGCACCATGGGGACTGCGCTCGCCCTGCCGGGGCAGCCGGTGGTCACCGGCCGGTTCAGCCCCGCGCCCGGCGTCATGCTGGTCACCGAGGACGGCCGGCCGGTCGAGCCGGTCCCCGGGGCGACCGGCCTCATCGCGCTGCCCAGCACCGCCGAGGGCTACCACAACGACGAGGCCAGGACCGCCGCCACCTTCACGCGGATCGGCGGACGCCCCTACACGGTCCCCGGCGACCTGGCCCGGTACGAGGAGGACGGTGAGCTCACCCTGCTCGGCCGCGGCTCGTCCTGCATCAACACCGCCGGGGAGAAGGTCCACCCCGAAGAGGTCGAGGAGGTCCTCAAGACCCACCCGGCCGTGGAGGACGCCCTGGTCTTCGGCGTCGCGGACGAACGCTTCGGCCACCAGGTCGTCGCGGTCCTGGCCCACCCGCCCGGGACCCGCGCCACCGTCGAGGCGATCATCGCCCACGCCCGTACCCGGCTGGCCGGATACAAGCTGCCCCGCCACGTCCAGGTGGTCGAGCGGGTGCCGCGCACCCTCGTCGGCAAACCCGACTATCCCGCCGCCAGGGCCCTGCTCACCGCCGCCACCGGGACGCCTGCCCGTGAACCGTGAGCGCGCCCTGACCGCGGTGGACCGCGCCGAGTTCGAGGTGCGCGGCCACGCGCACGAACGGCGCGTCGCCTTCCTGCACGACCTGTTCACCGCCGCCGCCCTGCACCTGCACCCCAACACCGTCCGCTACCGCATACGCCGCTTCGAGGAACGGTCGGGGCTGCGCTGCCACCACGTCACCGACCTGCTCATGATCTGGTGGGCGGTCCGGCACGAACGGATCGGCGCCACCACCGAGGAGCCACGGACCGCCCCATGAGCATCCGGATGAAGGCCGTCGCGTTCTATCTGCGCGCCCGATACAAGCCGCGCCTGGCCACGGCCGAGCGCGCCCGCGCGCTGATCGACGCCCCCAAGGGCGACCCGAGCCCTCCGGCCCGGCTGACCGGACGCCATCGCGTGAACCGGCGCACCGACGCCGGGTTCGACTGCTACACCGTGACCGCGCGGACGGGGCCGACACCGCCCAAGGCGGTGATCTACCTGCACGGCGGCGCCTACATCAACGAGATCACCAAGCGGCACTGGAGGTTCGTCTCCCGGCTCGCCGACGCGGGCCTGCGCGTGGAGGTCCCCCTCTACGGCCTGGCACCCCGGTACAGCCACCGCGAGGCGTTCCCCTTCGTCACCGCCGTCTACCGCGACCTGCTGGAGACCTACGATCCGCAGGCGGTGTCCCTCGCCGGTGACTCGGCCGGTGGGGGCCTGGCCCTGGCCGTGACGCAGACCCTCATCGCCTCCGGCCTGCCCCGGCCCGGCAGGCTCATCCTGATCTCGCCGTGGCTGGACCTCACCCTGTCCAACCCCGCCATCGCCGCCGTCGAACCCCACGACCCCTGGCTCACCGGCAGCGGGCTCATCGAGGCCGGACGCGCCTGGGCCGACGGCACCGACCCCGCCGACCCGCGCCTGAGCCCCGTCAACGGCGACCTGACCCGCCTGCCGCCCGTCGACATCCACACCGGCACCCACGACATCCTCCACCCCGACGCCGTACGCCTCCGCGACCGCGCACCCGACACCGCCGAGGTCACCCTCCACACCGTCCCCGGCGCCTTCCACGTCCACGTGCTGGCCCCCGTACCCGAAGCCCGCCACGCCACCAGACAGATCACCAGGACCCTCCGGAACACCTGATCCGAAAAGTCCGGATCTTCGTGTTCCGGGTGCGTTAGGGTCTCGGCCGGGTTGATCGTCTTGAGAGCGGAGAACGCTGGGATGTCCTCTTCGTCGTGGTGGCCTGGCCGGGCGGGTCTGGCGGTCGTCGCCGGATGCGCCGTCGCGGTACCGCTGGTCTGCGCGCCGCCGGCGCAGGCGTCCCCGGGAACCGTGGCGGCGCCCGCCCCGGTCGTGGTGGGACGGGCGGCCTGGGCGTACGTCACCAAGAGCAGGCCCGCGCAGGTGAACCTGAACCGGTCGGTCGCGGCGCCGGTCGGCCGTGACGGTCGCGCTCGCACGACGTACCGTTCGTTCTTCCGCCTGGACCTCAGGCCCCTGGCGGGCAGGTCACCCGCCAAGGCCACGCTGCGGATACCGGCGGTGTTCCCGGCCCGCTGCGGGACGCGGGCCCCGGCGGTCGAAATCTGGGAGACGACGGGCTTCGACGGCCGCACGTCGTGGAACCGGCAGCCGCAGTGGCGCAAGCGCCTGGCCGCCGTGCGCCCGGCCTGTGCCGACAAGCGGTACACGCTCGACGTGAGCCGCC
>DATADI010000047.1:0-3912 GCA_036258615.1 Thermomonospora sp.
CGGCGGCCCCGGCGCTGCTGCGCTCGGGGCGGGCCCGGCTGACCCACGGCGTGCAGAGCGGTGACGTCACCGCCGGGCGCGGCGTGGTGTGGGCGCGGGCCGACCGGCCCTCCCGCATGCTGGTCGAGGTGAGCCGCCGCCCGGACCTGCGCGGCTCCCGGCTCGTCCGGGGCCCGGTGCTGACCCCCGAGACGGACCTGACCGGCAAGGTGTTCCTGCGGGGCCTGCCGGACGGCGAGCGGATCCACTACCGGGTGCGGCTGGCCGACCTGGACCGGCACGGCGTGCTGTCGGAGCCCGTGGACGGCAGCTTCGTGACGCCGTCGCACCGCCGCCGGGACGTGTCGTTCGTGTGGTCCGGCGACCTGGCCGGGCAGGGCTGGGGCATCAACCCCGAGCTGGGCGGCTACCGGATCTTCCGGGCGATGGCGGCCGTGGACCCGGACTTCTTCCTGTGCAGCGGCGACTGGGTGTACGCCGACAACCCGCTGGCGGCGGCCGTCGCGCTGCCGGACGGGCGGACCTGGCGCAACCTGCTCGTCCCGGAGAAGGCGAAGGTGGCCGAGACGCTGGCGGAGTACCGGGGGCAGTTCCGCTACAACCTGGAGGACGCCAACCTGCGGGCCTTCAACGCGCGGGTGCCGATGATCTACCAGTGGGACGACCACGAGGTCGTCAACAACTGGTACCCCGGCGAGATCCTCGAGGACGCCCGGTACACCGAGAAGCGCGTGGACGTCCTCACCGCGCGCGCCCGGCGGGCCCTGTTCGAGTACACGCCGATCGCCGCGCAGGCCACCCGGGGCGGCCGGATCTACCGGAAGATCTCCTACGGCCCGCTGCTGGACGTCTTCGTCATCGACATGCGCACCCACAAGAACCCGAACGACCGCAACGACTCGGCCACGCAGACCGAGGGCGTCCTCGGCGCCGAGCAGCTCGCGTGGCTGAAGCGGGAGCTGCGCCGGTCCACCGCCACCTGGAAGGTGATGGCCGCCGACCTGCCGATCGGGCTGGTCGTACCGGACGGGTCCGCCGCGCAGGAGGGCATCGCGCAGGGCGACCCCGGCGGCCCGCGCGGGCGCGAGCGCGAGATCGCCGAGCTGCTGTCGTACGCGAAGCGGCACCGGGTGCGGAACATGGTGTGGCTGACCGCCGACGTGCACTACACCGCCGCCCACTACTACGACCCGGCCAAGGCGTCGTTCAGCGACTTCGACCCGTTCTGGGAGTTCGTGTCGGGGCCGCTGAACGCCGGTGCGTTCGGGCCGAACGCGCTGGAGGGCACGTTCGGGCCCCAGCTGAAGTTCCACAAGGCCCCGCCGCGCGCCAACACCTCCCCCGCCGAGGGCTACCAGTTCTTCGGCGAGGTCGCGATCGACGGACGTACCGGGGTGTTCACCGCGCGGCTGCGTGACCTGGACGGGAAGGTCCTCTACGCCACCGACGTGGAGCCGTCCCGCTGACCGTCCTCCGTACGCAGGACGAACACGGTGGCGAGCACCACGAGGCCGCCCGCGATCTGGGCGGCGGTCAGGGTCTCGCCGTAGACGAGGGCGGTGGACGCGACGGTGACGGCCGGTTCCGCGTAGGACAGGATGGCCGCCGTCGACGCGCCCACCGCCCGCACGCCCGCCAGCAGGCACACGATGGGCATGAACGTGGAGAGGACGGCCAGCAGCGTCGTCCACAGCCAGCCCTCGGCGTTCGCGGGCATCATCGGCTCCCCGGTGGCCAGGCCCGCGACGGCGAGGGTGACGGCCGCCCCGGTGCACACGATCGCCGACAGCACGTACAGGTCGAGGTCGTCCGGCAGGCCCGCCGCGACGGTGATGTAGAGCGCGTACGCCGCCGCCGCACCCAGCGCCAGCGCCACGCCGGTGGCCGCGCCGCCCTCGACGCCGCCGCCGAGCAGGAGCAGCACGCCGGTGACCGAGCAGGCCAGCGCCGCCGCCCGCCGCCGGTCCATCCGCTCGCGGCGCAGCGCGACGGCCAGCCCGGCGACCAGCGGCGGGTACGTGTACAGCAGCAGCGCCGCCAGGGAGCCGCTGATGCGGGCCAGCGCGCCGAAGTAGCACGCCGCCTGGCACGCGTACCCCACCATCCCGAGCCCCACGGAGTGCAGCAGCGCCCGGCCCCTGGGGAACGCCGTCGGCCGGTCGCGCGCCCGCCAGGCCACCAGGAGCCAGAACAGCGCGGCGGCGAGGGCGAACCGGACGGTCAGCATCGTCTGGACACCGGTCCCCGTCGCGTACGTCTCCTTGGCGAAGATCGCCGACAGGCCGAACCCGGCCGCCGACAGCACACACACGGTCACGCCCAGGGAAAGGCGCGGTCGAGGAACGGCAAGGGCCATCCCACGACCGTAGAGTCGGCGGATCCATCGAGGTAGCCTTGTTCTCCTTCGGAAGCCAAAGGGGATCCCTTGGTTACGTTGCACCAGTTCCGCTGCTTCCTCACGACCCTGGAACACGGCTCGTTCACGGCCGCCGCCGCCGCGCTCGGGTACGCGCAGCCCTCGGTGTCCGAACAGGTCCGGCTGCTGGAGCAGCACGTGGAGACCCCCCTGTTCCGGCGCGTCGGGCGGGGGCTGGTGCCGACCGAGGCGGCCTGGGCGCTGCGCCCCCACGCGGTCGCCGCCCTGAAGGCCGCCGGTGAGGCCGTCCGCGCGGTGTCCTCGGTACGCGAGCTGCTGACCGGCACGGTCCGGTTCGGGGTGTTCAAGACCGCGCACTTCTACTTCGGCGCGGACCTGGTGGCCGACGTCCTGGAACGCCATCCGCAGGTACGCATCGAGCTGGTCGGCCAGAACTCCGCCGAGCTGCTCGACCAGCTCCGCCGGGGCAGGCTGGAGGCCGCGCTCGCCGCGCTGCCGTTCGGCGACGACGGCGACATGGCCGTCAGCACCGTGATGCGCGACGAACTGGTGTACGTCAGCGCCGACCCCGCCCGCGTCCGCGAGCCCGTGGGGGCCGCCGCGCTGGCCTCCCACCCGCTGGTGCTGCCGGACGTGAGCTGGCGCGCCGAGGACACCACCCGCCGCCAGCTCGTCCACATGGCCCGCTCCGCCGGGTACACGCTGCGCCCCCGCGTCGAGGTCGAGTACGTGGAGACCGCGCTGGAGGTCGCAGCGCGGGGCCTCGCCGACACCGTGTGCTGGCTGGGCGTGCTGCACCGCCTCAAGGACCGCCTGCCGTCCGGCCTCGGCTGGGTGCCGCTCAGCCCGCCCCTGTACGAGCGGTTCGGCCTCGTGCACCGCCCGGTCGCCGAGCTGTCCCCCGCCACCCGCGCCGTCGTCGAACTGGCCACCGCCCGGATGCGACGGTTGGAGGCGGCCCTGGAGAACGGAGTGTGACCTGCGGCTCTGGCGAGACCGGCGGCTCCGGTCATAGGGTCACTCAGATCATCCCCCCGACGAGAAGGGCAGGCCCCGCTCATGGAGCTCGACCACGAGTTCACCGTGCCGGCACCGGTGGATCAGGCCTGGTCGGCGCTGCTCGACGCGGAGCGGGTGGCGCGGGCCATGCCGGGCGCCACGCTCGACTCGACCGACGGCGACACCCACACCGGACGCCTGCGGGTACGCCTCGGCGCGATGACCATCACCTACCGCGGCACCGCCCGCCTGGCGGGCGCCGACAAGCCCGCCCGCACCCTCACCGTCGAGGCCGAAGGCAAGGAGGCCCGCGGCTCCGGCACCGCCTCCGCCGTCATCCGCCTCCGCCTGACCGAGACCGACGACGGCACCCACGTCGCCGTCCACATCACCCTCGACGTCACCGGCCGCCCCGCCCAGTTCGGCCGCCCCATCCTCGCCGAGGCCGCCGCCAAACTCATCACCCGCTTCACCAAGTCCCTCACCGAAACCCTGGAACCCCCCACCACCAAACCCACCGCCCCGGCACCGCCCGC
>DATADI010000048.1:0-16659 GCA_036258615.1 Thermomonospora sp.
GGCGGCGGCCCGCGCGGGGACCCCGGTGATCGCGGTGACCGGGCGGCGGGGCCTGACCGGCGAGCAGCTGCGCCGCGCCCGCATCCAGGCCACCTACGCGCTGACCGACATCGAGCCCGACGTGGAACGCTGCATGCGGCAGGCGGGCCCCCTGCTGGAGCAGCTCACGGTGGCGATCGCCGACGAGTGGCTGCCCCCGGCGTCCTGACCCCTCCCCCGAATCGCCCGAAACCAGGAAGATCGTTCACCTTCCGGTCTACGATCTGAAGCGAGTCGGACGGCTGGAGGAGACACCGTGACCGATCAGCGGGCCACCTGGGCGGCCAAGGGCATCGACATCACCCAGCCGAGCATCGCACGCGCCTACGACGTCGTGCTGAACGGCAAGGACAACTTCGAGGCGGACCGGGCCTTCGTCGCCGAGGTCGTCAAGGTGGTCCCCGAGCTGTACGACGTGGCCACCTACAACCGGCAGATCCTGGGGCGGGGCGTCCGGTACATGGCGTCCCAGGGGATCCGGCAGTTCCTCGACCTCGGCTCCGGGCTGCCCACGGTGGAGAACACCCACCAGGCCGCGCAGGCCGTCGCCCCCGACGCGCGGGTCGTCTACGTGGACGTGGACCCGATCGTGCTGGCGCACGGCCGGGCGCTGCTCGTGCAGGACGACCACACCACCGTGGTCACCGCCGACGTCCGGGAGCCGGAGAAGATCCTGGCCGATCCGGAGGTCACCGCGCTGCTCGACCTCGACCGGCCGGTGGCGGTGATGATGGTCGGGATCCTGCACCACCTCGCCGACTCCGACGACCCGCAGGGGCTGGTGGAGCGTTACATGCGCGAGGTCCCCTCGGGCAGCCACCTGTTCGTCACGCACTTCTGCGCGTCCAGCCCGGAGGCCCGGGAGGCGGAGCGCAAGTTCCTGGCGCTGCTGGGCAGCGGCCGGTTCCGCACCGAGGAGGAGATCACCGCGTACTTCGGCGGGCTGGAGCTGGTCGAGCCCGGCGTGGTGCCGCTGCCGCTGTGGCGGCCGGACGGCCCGCCGCCCGAGGAGCTGACCGTGGGCCACCGGCTGATGTACGGGGGCATCGCGCGCAAGCCCTGACCGGTTTACACCCTGTCAGCAACTCGGCGAACAACCGTACATCGTGGACATAGCCCGGCCGGTGTGACCGGCCGCACTCTGGGGTCAGGACACACAGGTCATGACCACGGAGGACATGGTGAAGGTCGGCATCCCCCGGGAGATCAAGAATCACGAGTACCGGGTGGCGATCACCCCCGCGGGGGTGCACGAGCTCACCCGTCACCACCACGACGTCTTCGTCGAGCGCGGGGCGGGCCTCGGCTCGTCCATCAGCGACGACGAGTACGTCTCGGCCGGGGCGAAGATCCTCGACTCCGCCGACGCGGTGTGGGGCGAGGCGGACCTGGTGCTCAAGGTCAAGGAGCCGATCGCCGACGAGTACCACCGGATGCGCCCGGGGCAGACGCTGTTCACCTACCTGCACCTGGCCGCCTCCCGGGCCTGCACCGAGGCGCTGCTGTCGGCCGGGGTCACCGCCATCGCCTACGAGACCGTGCAGCTGCCGAACCGCTCGCTGCCGCTGCTGGCCCCGATGTCGGAGGTCGCCGGACGGCTGGCCCCGCAGGTCGGCGCGTACAACCTGATGCGTTTCAACGGCGGGCGCGGCGTGCTGCCGGGCGGGGTGCCCGGCGTGGCCCCCGCCAAGGTGGTCGTGATCGGCGGCGGCGTGTCCGGGCTGAACGCGGCGCAGATCGCGGTGGGCATGGGCGCCGACGTCACCATCCTGGACGTCAACGTCGACCGGCTCCGCCAGATCGACGCGATCTACCAGGGCCGCCTGAAGACCCTGGTCTCCAACGCCTACACGGTGGAGCAGCAGGTGGTGGCCGCCGACCTGGTGATCGGCGCGGTGCTGATCCCCGGCGCCAAGGCCCCGACGCTGGTGTCCAACGACCTGGTGGCGCGGATGAAGCCGGGCTCGGTGCTGGTGGACATCGCCATCGACCAGGGCGGCTGCTTCGAGGACTCGCGGCCCACCACGCACGCCGACCCGACCTTCCAGGTCCACGGCTCGGTGTTCTACTGCGTGGCCAACATGCCGGGCTCGGTGCCGAACACCTCCACCCACGCCCTCACCAACGTGACCCTGCCGTACGCCGTCGCCATCGCGAACAAGGGCTGGCGGCAGGCCCTCCGTGACGACCCCGCGCTGGCGCTCGGGCTCAACACCCACGACGGCCAGGTCACCTACGCCGAGGTCGCCGAGGCGCACGGTCTCGACCACATCACCGTGGAGGCCGCCCTCGCCTGAGGCACTGGGTCCCCCGCGCCGGAGGCCGCTCGCCTAGGGTTGGCCCCATGGGTGAGATCATCGTCCTCCGGCACGGCGAGACGGAGTGGAGCCGCGCGCGGCGGCACACCGGGCGCACCGACCTTCCGCTGACCGAACGCGGCGAGGAGCAGGCCCGGTCGCTGGCGCCGCTGGTCAAGAGCCGTCCCGTCGTCCGCGCCGTGTCCAGTCCCGCGCTGCGCGCCCGGCGCACCGCCGAGCTGGCGGGCCTGGCCGTCGACGAGTACGACCCCGACCTGTGGGAGTGGGACTACGGCGGCTACGAGGGCATCACCAGCGCCGCGATCCGTGAGGAACGGCCGGGCTGGTACCTGTGGGCCGACGGCGTGATCCCCGGGGACGCCGAGCACCCCGGGGAGACGGTGGAGCGCGTCGGCGAGCGCTGCGACGCCGTCCTCGGCCGGATCCGGCCGTGGCTGGAGGAGGGCGACGTGGCCGTGGTGGCGCACGGTCACGTGCTGCGGATCCTCACCGCCCGGTGGCTGGGGCTGGAGCCGTCCGCCGGGCGGCTGTTCGCCCTGGACACCGGGACGGTGTCCACGCTGGGCACCGAGCACGGCCGCCCGGTGATCGCCTCCTGGAACGTCCCCACCTGAGCCCCCGCGAGGGGTCCCATACCCCCTGGGGGTTGAGTACCCTGGAGGGCGGCGAGAGGATCCACGAGGGGGAGGCGAGGCGACATGCCGGCGAACTCGGCGACGACGACCAGCGGCGCTCCGACGCGCGGCTACACCGCGACCAAGGACCAGCTGCAGACCCGGCTGCGCCGCATCGAGGGCCAGGTCCGCGGGATCGAGCGGATGGTCGAGGAGGACCGGTACTGCATCGACGTCCTCACCCAGATCAGCGCGATCCAGGCGGCGCTGGACAAGGTCGCGCTGGGCCTGCTCGACGGCCACGTGCGGCACTGCGTGGCCGAGGGCGCCGAGGAGGGCAAGTCCGACCAGATGTCCACCGAGCTGATGGCGGCGGTGGGCCGCCTGATGCGCCGGGGCTGACCCGCCCGCCCGCGCCGTCCGCTCAGGAGGCGATCTCCCAGGACCGCGTCTGCTCCTCGAACTCGGCGATGAGGCGGCGCGCCCGCCGGGCGTCCGGCGAGTAGCGCAGCCGCTCCGGCACGACCTGGCTGCCACGGTGCATGGCCTGCAATGTCAGGGTGGCGGCCAGGTCGGAGGTCGGCAGGCCGGGCAGCCCGTACATGCGGCGGGCCCAGCGCGGCAGCGTCGAGACCACCAGCATCCCGATGCCGGGCGCGGCGAGCTTGAGGGGCAGCAGGGGGCGCGGCACCGCCGGATTGAACAGCCGCCGCAGCCCGTCGCGCGCCTCCCGGCAGGCCCAGATCCGGGGCCGCATCCGCGCGTAGTACTCGCGCATCTCGGCCACCGAGGCGGGGACGTCCGCCGGGTCGAGGCCGACCACCTGCGCCGCCCGCCGCTGCTCGTCGACGAACCGGTCGGCGTCCTCCTCGCTCAGCCCGACCCCGGCTCGCCGCGCGATGTCGAGGTAGGAGTCCACCTCCCCCATGTGGACCCACAGCAGGTTCTCCGGGTCGTCGATGGGGAACGCCTCGCCGGTGCGCAGGTCGAGCCCGGTCATCCTGGAGTGCAGCCGCCGCACGCGCCGCCCGGCCCGGTCCACCTCCTCCAGCGAGCCGTAGGTGCGCACGCGGACGAACTCGACGGTGCGGCCCAGCCGGGACCAGGCGGCCTGCGGGTCCATGAGCCGGGAGTTCTGCGCGGTGCCCCACATCGAGCGCGGGTGCAGGGCCTGCAGCAGCAGGGCGCGCAGGCCCCCGACGATCAGCACCGGCTCGCCCATCACCCGCCAGGTCACCGAGCCGGGCCCGAACAGGCCGAAGTCGTCCTGCGGCCCGCCGGCGGGGCCGCCCGCCGGGAGCGCCGTGTCGGTCCGGGGGGCCTCGCTCATGTCACACCTCACCGCCGTGCCGGCGGCCGTCCTCCGGGGCGGGACGACACACCGGCCCTGAGCGTAATCAATGACTTACTTCCCAGGCGGGAGGCGGGTCACACTCCGGCGCGGCGGATCTCAGCCCGCGGTGGGCTCCCCCGCCGCCTCGGCCACCGGCTCCCCACCGGGCGCGACGGGCTACCCCGCCACCGGCTCCCCGGCCGCCTGCTCCTCGGCCGGGCCGGTCTGGTCGCTGACCCAGCGCAGGTAGTCGGCGCTGCCCGCGACCACGGGGGTGGCGATGATCTCCGGGGTGTCGTAGGAGTGCAGCTCGGTGATCAGGGCCGCCAGCTCCTCGAAGCTGCCGGCGGTGGTCTTGAACACCACCATCCACTCCTCGGCCGACTCGATCTCGCCCTCCCACCAGTAGGTGCTGGCGATCGGGCCGACGAGCTGGGCGCAGGCGGCCAGCCGCTCGCGGACGGCGGACTTGGCGAGGGTGGCCGCCTCCTGCCGCGCATCGGTGGTCGTGGTCACCTGGACGTACGCCTCGGGCATGACGGGCTCCTTCCCCCCAGCGCCGATCGTAGTCGCGGCGGGCTCACCGCGCGGGCCTGACCACCAGAGCGCTGCCGCCATGCCTGCGGACCGGCTCGGCCACCGCCTGCACCAGGCCCGGCCGCAGGAACTCCAGCGCGGTCGCCGCGCCGATCTGGCCCGCCGGAGGGCCGGGGAACAGCGCCAGGTCGTGCCCCCGGGCCCGCAGCGCCGCCCCGTACCGGTCGAGGAACGCCTGTTCGGCGAGGGTCTGCGCGGTGTTGCGCTGGGTGGCGCGGGGGGCGGCCAGCGCGGCGGGCAGGTCCATCCCGAGGTCGATCCGGTTGAGCAGGATCTGCAGCACGGTGGTGATGATGGTGGAGCCGCCCGGGGAGCCGACCGCCAGCAGCGGGCGGCCGTCGTCCAGCACGATGGTGGGGGCCATACTGCTGCGCGGGCGCTTGCCGGGGGCGGGCAGGTTCGGGTCCGGCGGGGCGCCGGGCGGCGGCGGGGCCAGGGAGAAGTCGGTCAGCTCGTTGTTGAGCAGGAACCCGCGGCCCGGCACGGTGAGGCCGCTGCCGCCGAACTGCTCGATGGTGACGTTGTAGGCGACGACGTTGCCCCACCTGTCGGCGACCACGAGGTGGGTGGTCTGCTGCCCCTCGTAGGCGAGCCGGTCGCCGTCGCCGCGCGGCGGCTCGCACGGCCGGTACCGGCCGTCCGGGGAGCCGGGGGGCACCGGCCCGGGGGCCGCCCGGCGGGGGTCGATCAGGCAGGCGCGTTCGCGGGCGAAGCCGGGCGACAGCAGTTCGCGGAGCGGGACGTCCACGTACGCGGGGTCGCCGACGTACCGGCCCCGGTCGGCGTACGCCAGCCGGGACGCCTCGAGGTAGTGGTGCAGGGCCTGGACCGGGTCGTCCCGGTCGAGGTCGAAGCGCTGGAGGATGTTGAGGGCCTCGCCGACGGTGGAGCCCCCGGACGACGGCGGCGCCATCCCGTACACCTCCAGGCCCCGGTAGCGGACCTTCGTCGGGCGGCGCAGCGGCGCCTGGTAGCGGGCCAGGTCGCGGGTCTCCATCAGCCCCGGGCGCACCTTCCGGGACGCGGCGGGATCGACCTGGGGCCGCTGCACGGTGCGGACGATCTCGCCGGCCAGCCCGCCCCGGTAGAACCAGGCGGGGCCGCGTTCGGCGAGGGTGCGGTAGGTGCGGGCCAGATCGGGGTTGCGGAACACCGCGCCGACCGGGTGCGGCCTGCCGCCGGGCAGGAACAGCCGCCGGGTGGGGACGATGTCCCTGAACCGGTCGGCGTTGACGGCCGTCTGGTCGTGGAACTCCTGGTCCACCACGAAGCCCCGGTCGGCGACGCGGATCGCCGGGCGCAGCAGCGTGCCGAGCCGCCGGGTGCCGAAGCGGTCGAGAATCTGCTGCCACTGGGCGACCGTGCCGGGCACTCCGACCGACAGCCCGCTGGTGACGGCCTCACCGAACGGGATGGCCTGGCCGGTCGCCGGGTCCACGAAGGACCGCTCGTGCATCCGGGCCGGGGCCGTCTCGCGTCCGTCCACGGTGTGCACGCGCCGCGTCCGGGCGTCGTAGTAGGTGAAGAACCCGCCGCCTCCCAGCGCCGCCACGTACGGCTCGGTCACTCCGAGCGTGGCCGCCGCCGCGACGGCCGCGTCGGCGGCGTTGCCGCCCTTGCGGAGCACCTCGATGGCGGTACGGCTGGCCTCCAGGTCGACGGTGGCGACCGCGCCGCCGTAGCCGGTGGCCACCGGGCGCGCCTGCTGCCCGGAGTGCTCGCCGGGGTGGGGCGCGGCGGTGGCGTGGGCCGGGACGACGAGGGTCAGGGCCGCCGCCAGGAGGGCGGCGAGCGCGGACGAACGGGCCGGGCGTGTCGACGGCAGGGCGGGCACGGCACCTCCACACGATGAACGGCCGCCACCACCGTCTCACCGATCCCGCTACCCGGCCAGAGGCACGGCCATACCCGGCCGGGCGATACGCCCGACATGTGCGGTTCGCACAAAATTCGGCGAAAACGTTGCCCTCCGGCCGGGGCCCGGCCATCCTTCTGTGCTCAACAGCCAGGGAATCCGCGCGAAGGCGGCGTGCGACGGCCAACACCCCCGGCCGGCGTGCGGCGGGCCCCCACGACCATGGAGACGCCATGCGCAACAACCTGCTGCGCCGGATGCCGGTCGAGCACGCCGCGCCGCGCGCCTACGGCGGCGGCCGGCACCGCCTCCGCGTCGTCTACAAACGCCGGGACCTGGTGGTCCTCGGGCTCGGGGTGATGGTCGGCGCGGGCATCTTCCGGATCTCCGGGGTGCAGGCGGCGACCCTGGCGGGCCCGGCGGTGATCGTGTCGTTCCTGGTCGCGGGCCTGGTGTGCCTGCTGGCCGCGCTGTGCTACGCGGAGCTGTCGGCGGCGCTGCCGGTCTCGGGCAGCGCCTACTCCTTCGGGTACGTCGCCTTCGGCGAGGTGTGGGCCTGGTTCATCGGCTGGGCGCTGATCCTGGAACTGCTGCTGGCGGCCTCGGTGGTGGCCCGCTACTGGTCGCTGCTGGCGGCCGAGACGCTGCGGGACTTCTCGGTCACGGTGCCGTCCTGGCTCGGCGACGTCATCGGGCAGGAACGCGGGTTCGACGCGTTCGCCCTGGCGATCCTGGTCCTGCTGGTCGGGCTGCTGGCGGCCGGGGGGCGGCTGGGGCTGCGCACGCTGTGGTTCATGGTGCTGGCCAAGGTCCTGGTGATCCTGCTGGTCATCGGGGTCGGGCTGTGGTTCTTCGAGCCGGGCAACCTCGGCCCGTTCGTCCCCGAGCCGCGGCCCTACCCCGAGGGCGGCGGGCAGACGGTGCTGGACCGGCTGATGGGCGGCGCGCCGCAGGCGTTCGGCGTGTGGGGCATCCTGGCGGCGACCCCGGCCATCGCGTTCGCCTACATCGGCTTCGACCTGATCACCACCGGGGCCGAGGAGACCGAGGACGCGCCGCGCAAGATGCCGACGGGCATCCTGGTCAGCCTGCTGATCGCGATCGTGCTGTACTCGGCGGTCGCGGTGGCGATGGTGGGGATGGTGTCCTACCGGGAGCTGGACCCGGCGCGGGCCCCGTTCGCGCAGGCGTTCGCCGCCGTGGGGGCCGAGTCGATGGCCGAGGTCACCGGGGTCGGCGCGGTGCTGGGGCTGACCACGGTGATCCTGGTGGTGCTGAACAGCCTGACCCGGGTGGTGTTCTCCATGGCCCGCGACGGGCTGCTGCCGCGCGGGCTGGCGGCCGTCAGCCGCTACCAGGTGCCCAGCCGGGCCACGCTGGTGGCCGGCGGGGCGGCCGTGGTGGTGTCGCAGACCGTGGACGTGCTGACGCTGGAGCAGCTCGTGGTGATCGGCGCGCTGTTCGCGTTCCTGGCGGTGTCGGCGGCGGTGCCCGCGATGCGCTGGGCGCGGCCCGACCTGGAGCGCCCGTTCCGGATCCCGGGCGGGCTCACGGTGCCGCTGCTGGCGGTCCTGGCGATCGGCTGGCTGATGCTGAACCTGCGGGTGCAGACCTGGAGCCGTTTCGGGCTGTGGATGCTGGCGGGCCTGGCGCTGTACCTGGTCTACGGCCGCCGGCACAGCCTGCTGCGGCGCCTTCTCGACGAGGGGCCCGCACCGGCGCCGCAGCAGCCCGCCGCACCCCGGCCGGGCGGCCGCCACCGGCGCTGAGCCGTTCTCCCGCTGGACGCCTCGCCTCCCCGTGGGGTACGTTGTTCTCAGTTAGAGATTTTCTCAGCTAGAGAAGGACTAGGGATGGCGGAGCACGAGGAGCGGTACCTGGCCGCCTACGACCCCCGGGACTACGACCCGGTGGCCGTCACGGTGGACGTGGTCGCGCTGACCATCCGGGACGGCGCGCTGCACGTGCTGCTGGTACGGCGCGGCCATCCGCCGTTCGAGGGCAGGTGGGCGCTCCCGGGCGGGTTCGTGCGCGGCGTCCGCGACGCCGAGGACCTGCCGGACGCCGCCGCCCGCGAGCTGGCCGAGGAGACCGGGCTGAGCGTGGAGGGCGGCGGCCTGGCACGCGTCCACCTGGAGCAGCTCGCCACCTACGGCTCCCCCGGCCGCGACCCCCGGATGCGGATCATCTCGGTGGCGTACCTGGCGTTCGCCCCCGAGCTGCCCGATCCCCGGGCGGGCAGCGACGCGGCCGACGCCGCGTGGACGCCGGTCGCCTCGCTCGGGCTGACCGAGGCGGGGGCGCAGCGACCGGGCACCACCCGCAGGCTCGCCTTCGACCACGCGCGGATCCTCGCCGACGGGCTGGAACGGGCGCGCGGCAAGCTGGAGTACACCCCCTTGGCGACCGCGTTCTGCGCGCCGGAGTTCACCATCCCGGAGCTGCGCGCCGTGTACGAGGCGGTCTGGGGCGAGGAGCTGCACGCGGGCAACTTCCACCGCAAGGTCCTGTCGGTCCCGGGGTTCGTGGAGAGCACCGGCGGGACCACCGAGCGCGGCGGGCGGCGCGGCGGCCCCCGCGCCCGCCTCTACCGCGCGGGCGACGCCCGGCTGCTGCACCCGGCGCTGCTGCGGCCCAGCCGGGAGGAGGAGATCCGGTGAACGCCCGCGATCTGGACGACGCGCTCGACCGGCTCGCCCGCGCCCGTACGCCCCGTGACCTGTTCGGGGCCGACCGCGCCGAGGCCGTCCGCGCGTACCGGCACCTGGCTCGGCTCGTGCATCCCGACGCGACCGGCGGCCGGACCGCCGACGCGTTCACCCGGCTCACCGAGCTGTGGCGGGCCTACGCGGGCGCGGCGTCGTCCACCATCGCCACCCGGCGGCACGCCTACGGCCTCGGCGGCGAGGTCGTCCGAGGCGACCTGGCCAACCTGTACACCGCCACGTACGACGGGACGCGGCAGGTCGTCCTGAAGATGCCGCGCGACCCGCGTGACGGGGACCTGATCGAGCGGGAGGCGGTGGCGTTGCGCCAGCTCCCCAAGGACGGCGACGGCCGGTTCCTGCCGTACGTGCCGAGGCTCGTGGAGACGTTCCGGCACCGTGACGTGGAGACGGGTGTCGTACGGCAGGTGAACGCCATCGCCCGCCTGGACGGCTTTTTCAGCCTGGCCGAAATCCGGGAGGCCTTTCCGGACGGGCTCGATCCCCGGGACGCGGCGTGGATGTGGCGGCGGCTGCTGGTCGCCCTGGGGTTCGCGCACCGCGCCGGGGTGCTGCACGGGGCCGTCCTGCCCGAGCACGTGCTCGTCCATCCGGAGTTGCACGGGCTGGTGCTCGTCGACTAGTGCTACTCGGTGCCCGGCTGCTACGCGTCCACCGACCCCAGCGGGCGGGTCCCGGCGATGGTCGACCGGTACGCCGGCTGGTATCCGCGTGAGGTCCCCGAGCGGCGGCCCGCGAGCCCCGCCACCGACCTCTTCATGGCCACCCGATGCATGACCCATCTCATGGGCGACAAGGCGCCGACGCCGATGCGGTGGTTCGCGAAGGGCTGCACGCTCGCGGCCCAGAACCGCCGGCCCGGCGACGCCTGGCGGCTGTTGCGGGAGCTGGACGAGCTGCTCGAACGGCTCTACGGCCCGCGCCGCTTCCGCCCGTTCCGCATGCCGGCCGCACCCCGGAAGGAGAACCACCATGGGTAGCGGAATCTGGTCCACCGACGTCTACGACGCCGCGCGCAGCTACCGCGCGGCCACCGGCGCCAGCGCCTTCGCCTACAGCGACGGCGGCGCCACCACCACGCACCCCGCCCTCGACCCGCACGGCGTGACCGTGCGGGAGAGCCGTGACAGCGACGAGCACCCCGAGTCGCTGGCCATCGCGGTCCTGTTCGACGTCACCGGCTCCATGGGCACCGTCCCGCGCGTCCTGCAGACCAAGCTGCCGGACCTGCTCGGCCTGCTGATGCGCAAGGGGTACGTGGAGCACCCGCAGATCCTGTTCGGCGGGGTCGGCGACGCGACGTGCGACCGCGCGCCGCTGCAGATCGGGCAGTTCGAGTCCGACAACCGGATGGACGACGACCTCGGCCGGATCCTGCTGGAGGGCGGGGGCGGCGGCCAGATGCGGGAGTCCTACGAGCTGGCGATGTACTTCATGGCCCGGCACACCGCGCTCGACTGCTTCGAGAAGCGGGGTCGCCGGGGCTACCTGTTCATGATCGGCGACGAGCTGGCGTACCCGAGGGTCGACCGGGGCCAGGTCGCCCGGGTGATCGGCGACGACCTGGCCGAGAGCCTGAGCACCGAGGCGATCGTCGCCGAGCTGCGCCGCAGGTACGAGGTGTACTTCATCATCCCCGAGGGCGGTTACCACTCCGGCGACCCCCGGCTGCGGGACTTCTGGCGGGGGCTGCTCGGCCAGCACGTGCTCTACCTGGACGACCTGGACGCCGTGTGCGAGACCATCGCGGTCACCATCGGCCTGTCGGAGGACGCGATCGACCTCCAGGAAGGGCTCGACCACCTGGCGGAGTTCGGCTCGACCGCCGGGCCGTCGGTGTCGCGGGCGCTGGCCCGTCTGGAGGCCGGGCGGGCGCCCGTGACGGTCTCGGCGACGCCTCCCGGGCTCGACGACGCCCCGGCGGGCGGGACGACCCGGCTGACATGACGCACCGGGTCGTGGTGGACCTCGGGTTCGGGGACGCCGGGAAGGGGACCGTCGTGGACCGGCTCTGCGCACGGGGGCCGGAGCCGGTCCACGCGGTCGTCCGCTTCAACGGGGGCGCGCAGGCCGCGCACAACGTGGTGGCCCCCGACGGCCGTCACCACACGTTCGCCCAGTTCGGGTCCGGGACCCTCACGCCGGGCGTGCGGACGCACCTGTCGCGGTTCATGCTGGTCGATCCGCTGGCGCTGGCCGCCGAGGCCGGTCACCTGATCTCCCTGGGAGTGGCGGACGCGTTCGACCGGCTGACGGTGGACGCCGACGCCCTGCTCACCACGCCGTACCACCGGGCGGTCAACCGCGCCCGTGAGGAGGCGCGCGGCCCGGCGAGACACGGGTCCTGCGGGATGGGCATCGGTGAGACGGTCGCGTACTCGCTGGAGCGTCCCGGCCTCGCGCCTCGCGTCGGCGACTGCCGGGACCGTTTGCGGTTGCGGCGGTCGCTGTCCATGCTGCGGGACTGGGCCCTGGACGCCTTTTCCCACGCTGAGGTGCCGAACGTGGACGACTGCCTGGAGGCGTTCACCGCGTTCGGCGAGCGGGTGCAGGTGGTGGGGGGCGAGTATCTGACCCGGCTGCTGCGTAACGGGAACGTGGTGTTCGAAGGGGCCCAGGGGGTGCTGCTGGACGAGTGGCACGGGTTCCACCCGTACACGACCTGGTCCACGACCACGTTCGCCAACGCGGAGACGCTGCTCGCCGAGGCGAACGCGTCGGCGGTGCGCGTCGGTGTCGTCCGCGCGTACATGACCCGGCACGGGCCGGGGCCGTTCGTCACCGAGGACCCGGCACTCACCGCGGAGCTGCCCGACCGGCACAACACGTTCGGGCGCTGGCAGGGAACGTTCCGGGTCGGGCACCTGGACCTCGTCGCGCTGCGGTACGCGCTGACGGTGACCGGCGGGGTGGACGAGTTGGCCGTGACCCACCTGGACGTGGCGCGTGACCGGCCGGACCTGCTGCTGTGCCGGGCGTACCGGATGGAGGGGACGACGGTCGCGGAGCTGCCCGCCGGGTCTACGGGCGACCTGGCGCGGCAGGAGGCGCTCACGCGGCGACTCCTGGCCGCCCGTCCGCTGTACGAGCCGCTGGGCGACCCCGTGGCGGCGCTGGAGTCGGGCCTGGGCGTGAAGGTCGCCCTGCGGTCGTACGGGCCGACGGCCGACGACAAGGTGACCGGGGACGCTAGCCCGCCTCGTCCTCACGCAGGTCGAGGAGGTCGAGCAGGTCCTCGGTGAGCAGGGGCCGGGAGTCGGGGCGCAGGTCCCAGGCCGCGGCGGCGGCACGGCCCGCCAGGCACCAGTTCCACTGGCGCTCCAGTTCGAGGACGTCCAGGGCGGGCTCGCCGGAGCCGACGGTGACCAGGGCGGGCCACCCCCAGGCGCGGGCCTGCGCGCCGACCTTGGCGCCGCCCTCCACCGGGTCGATCGCCAGGGCGGGCACGCCGTTCTTCAGCGCGAGCACCATGCCGTGCAGGCGGGTGGTGACGACCAGGTCCATCCGCCGGATCAGCGCCTCGGTCTGGGCGGGGGTGCTCGGGTTGCGCCAGCCGTAGACGTCGAGCCGGGTGTCGATGGGGACGCGGGCGCAGTCACGCGCGTTCAGCCAGGCGGTCAGCTCCCGCTCGACCCGGTCGTGACGGCGCCGCCCGCCGTACTCGGGCTGCCCGGGGGCCAGCGCGACGCCCACCACCGGCACGTCCGGCACCGGCAGCTCGGCGGCCAGGTCCAGGCGGGGCTCCAGGCCGCCGCCGTCGCGGGCCAGCACCTCGTGGAAGCCGAGCACCGCCGGGTCCTCCGGGTCGACCACCGAGACCCCGACGGCGATGCGGCGGCAGTGCGCGTACCGCTCGTGCAGCCGCTGGACCTGTTCGCCGACCAGCGGCCCGCAGGCGAACACCAGGTGGGTGTACCGAGCGGGGTCCACCTCGGCCAGGCTGGGTCCCGACGGGCGGAACACCGGGCTCCAGGCCATGTCGCACGGCACACCGACCTCGTCCAGCGCGTCCCGGACGGCCTCCATCGCCAGGACGTCACCCGCGGTGGCCTCGCCGTTCAGGAAACTCGGCCAGCCGGTTATCAGGACGCGCATGCAGTCCGGTTACCCCACGTGCACAGGTGAAACGAGTGATCCGTTCACCAGTCGGCCACTTCCGGTCAGTCGCCACGATAACGCACCGGTGCCCGGAACCTCGGACCCCCGTCACCGCCCCCGCCGCAGGGGACGCAGCGCCAGGTAGAGGCCCGCCGAGATCAGGAATCCGGCCTCGAAGGTCAGGTCGCCCACCGACTCCACCCGCTCCGGCACCACGCCGACGTACCGCTCCTGGTTGGAGAACAGCCACACCGACACCGCCACGCCCGCCGCCATCGCGACGGGACCGGCGAGGTTGCGGTGGCGGGTGTCGAACAGCAGGTGGTCCACCGGCGTCCCGCGCCGCAGCCACGCGTCGGTCAGCACCACCCCCAGCCATGGACCGATCCAGTACGCGATCACCAGCAGGAACGTCTCGTAGTCGTGCCCCGCGTCGGCCAGCCCGAAGTAGGCCACCACGAACCCCACCACGCCGAACACCAGGGCCACCGCCGCCCGCTGCACGTGCGCCGCGAACGGCAGCCGCAGGCCCAGCGTCACGAACGACATCGACCCGGAGTAGATGTTGATCGCGTTGGCCCCGATCGCGCCGAGGGCGATGGCCAGCAGCGTCAGGTCGCCGACCACCGCCGGCAGGTGACCGGTGAACGTCCCGGTCGGGTCGCCGAGCGCGTCGCCGCCGATGGTCGCCGACGCCGCCCCGACGATCTGGAGGATCGCCGTCCCGGTGAACACCCCCAGTCCCGCGAACAGCCCCACCCGCCGCCGGTCGGCGTCGGGCGGCAGGTAGCGGGTGTAGTCGGCCGCGTAGGGGTTCCATCCGGCGACGTAGCCGAACGAGGCCGCGACCATGACCAGGAACCCGCCGGTGCCGCCGCCGCTGCCGGCCGCCCCCGGGTCCGCCTCGGCCAGGATGATCACCGAGGCCACCGCGAACACCGCCGCCAGCACCGGGAACGCGTACCGCTCGAAGGCGTGCACCAGGTTGTGGCCGAAGAACGCGACCCCGGCCTGCGCCGCCACCACGACCAGCAGGCACGCGGGCTTCGGCAGGCCGGTGAGGGTGTTCAGGGCGAGCGAGGCGCTGACGCTGTTGACCGCGAACCAGCCGATGCCGCCCGCGACCATGTTGAACGAGGCGGGCAGGGCGTTGCCGCGGAACCCGAACGGCACCCGGCCCAGCACCATCTGCCCGACGCCGTGCCGGGGACCGCGCGCCGACAGCACCCCGTGGGTGACCGCGCCGAGCCCGCTGCCCACGACGATGGCCGCGACCGCCTGCCAGAAGCCCAGCCCGAACGCCGCCACGGCCAGCACGCCGAGGAAGACGGTGGCGAACTCCAGGTTCGGGGAGGTCCACGTCCACAGCAGCTGGCGCGGGCGGCCGTGCCGCTCGGCGAGCGGGATGAACCCCGCCCCGCCTGGCTCGACCGCCGCGACGCGCTCCCCGTAGCTGCCCTCGCGGACGACCAGCGGCGCGGACGGCGCCGCGCCGTTCTTCAATTCGGTCATCGCGGGCTCAGCCGACCGTGATCGCGTCGAGCTTGGCGAGCAGGTAGTCGTGCGCGCGCACCGGCGGATGGGCCACCCGGCCGATCGGCGGGCCCAGCGACGCGATCCGGGCGTCCGGGTCGCACTCGTAGAAGAAGATCAGCGACACCAGGTCCTCGTCGGGCGCGCTCGGGTCGGGCGGCAGCACGCGGTGCCGGTTGGAGCGCCACCGGTCGCCGGTCCAGCGGGCGAGCAGGTCGCCGATGTTGATGGTGAAGGAGTCCTCCACGTACGGGGCGTTCTCCCAGCCGCCGTCCGGCGTGTACACCTGGAGCCCGCCGACGCCGTTCTCGCGGTCCAGGATCGTCACCGTGCCGAAGTCGGTGTGCGGGCCGATGCGGAACTGGCCGGGCTCGGGCGGACCCACCCGCGACAGCGGCGGATACCAGTTGACGTTCATCGTGTACGACGGGTGACCGGCGTGGTCGGTGAAGAACCCCGGCGGCAGGCCCAGCGCCGTGGCGCACAGCACCAGCAGCTCGTCGGCCAGCTCGCGCATCCGCCCCAGGTAGCCGGTCAGCAGGCCCTCCAGCTCGGGGACCTCCTTCGGCCACACGTTGGGCAGGAACCACTCCGCGTCGATGTCCGGGTCGCCGATCCGGCGGTCGGCGCCCACCGCGAACGTCTCCTTCAGGTCCGGCGGGGTCTCGGTGCCCTCGGCGTACCCGTTGGCCTCCACCCCGGGCGGCAGCCAGCCCCGCTCCCCCACCGTCGCCGCGTAGGGCTGTTTCACCTCGGCGGGGAGCGCGAAGAACCGGCGGGCCGCGGCCCGGATGTCGGCGCGCAGCCCCGAGGGCACGCCATGCCCGGTGACGACCAGGAAACCGCTCTCGCGCAGCGCGGCGTCCACGCGCGCCGCCACCTCCGCGCGGGCGGCCTCGTCACCGGCGAACCAGGGCTCCAGGTCGATGGTCGGCACGAAGCTCATGTCTCGGCTCCTATGTCCTCGTTCCACAGGTCGGGACGTTCCTTGACGAAGGCGGTCATCAGCTCCACGCACTCGGGGTCGTCCAGCACGACCACCTCGACGCCGTGCCCGGCGAGCCACCCGTGCCGCCCCTCGAACGTGCGGGCCTCGCCGACCACCACCCGGGAGATGCCGAACTGGAGGATCAGCCCCGCGCAGTACCAGCACGGCGACAGGGTCGTGGCCATGGTGGTTCCGCGGTACGTGCGCTGACGTCCCGCGGCGCGGAACGCGGCGGTCTCGCCGTGCACGGAGGGGTCGTCGTCCTGGACGCGCCGGTTGCGGCCCCGGCCGAGCAGCCGCCCGTCGGGGGCGAACAACGCGGCGCCGATGGGCACGCCGCCCTCCGCGCGGCCCGCCCTCGCCTCCTCCAGGGCGATCCGCAACATCGCGGCCGGATCGGTGAAAGTGCTGGTCACTCCGCCACTATGACCCCGGATGTACGTACCGGAACAGAGGGGGAAACAAGACCGAAACGGGGCCGGCAAGTCGACCACGGTCAAGATCCTCACCACCCTGACCCGGCCCGACAGCGGCCAGGCCAGGGTGGCCGGGATCGAC